>JAEXZK010000084.1 GCA_023451415.1 Bacillota bacterium
GGTCTCCGGAGAATCCCAGGACGTTGTTGCTCAGATCAAGGCTGCCGCAACCAATCCTCCCTACGACCTGATGCCCAATGGCGAGCCCCCGCACCTGAGCCTCATCCAAGACGGCCTTCTGGAGAAGGTTGATCCCGCCGCCGTCCCCAACCTGGCGGACATCAACCCCAGCTTTATTGAAAAAAGCCAGGGCTACGGCGTCCCTGTTACCTACCAGCTCATCGGCATCGCCTACAACAAGGATCTGGTCACTGAGACGCCCACCGACTGGTCTGACATGTGGAACGAGGCATACGCCGGCAAAGTGGGCCTGACCCCTCCTTCCAGCAACCTGGGCCTGGGCTTCCTGGTGAACACCGCCAAGCAGAACGGCGGCAGCGAAGATGACGTCGCCCCTGGCTTTGCCAAAATCAGCGAGCTGAAAGATCCTATCATCGCCCCCAACCCCACCTCTCTGGCCCAGCTCTTTGAGCGGGAGGAGATCGTTATAGCCCCTCTGTGGGCCACCGATGCGGCTATTCTGGCCGACAAGGGCATGAACATTGGCTTTGTTAAGCCCGAGAGCGGCGCTATCGCCATCGTTTCCTGCGTCAGCACCATCAAGAACACCAAGTACCCCAAGCTCTGCAACGAGATCCTTAACATGCTTTGCAGCGAGGAGTACCAGACCAAGGCCGCAGCAGCCCCTTATTTCTTCGGCCCCACCAATATGAATGTCAAGGTCCCTGAGGAAGCCAAGGCATATATCCCCGGCACCCCTGAGGAAGTGGCCAGCCTCCAGACCATCGACTGGACCAAGATCGTCCCCCAGCGCGCGGACATCCTGGAAACCTGGAACAAGCAGTTCGCCAACTGAACACCCAGAACAGCGGCTCCTGCCGCCCCTCCTGCCGTCCCGCCGGCAGGAGGGGCAGCAGGAGGGTAAAGCGAGGTCAAGAAGCTATGACACAAGATACACGCAATACGCCCAGGACCGCGGGTCCTCTGAAACAATGGTACAAAAAATACAGCGCCCGGCTGCCCATCCTCCCGGCGCTCATCTATCTCGTCGTCTTCATGGCCATCCCCCTGGGGATTCTGTTTGTGATGGGCTTTATCGACATTGTCCGGGGTAATATCGTCCCCGGCTCCTTCACCTTTGCCCACTATGCCAAGGTGCTGGGCGATCCCTATTACTGGAAGATGTTCGGCCAGACTTTCCTGATGGGTCTGCTGGCCACCGTCATCTGCTTGATTTTTGCTTACCCGGTGGCCTATTACTACACCCGGGTGGGTAAACGGCTCAAGAATCTGATTATGATCACGGTTATGGCGCCGCTGCTGACCAACGCGGTGGTGCGTTCCTTCGGATGGATCATCATCCTGGGCGGCCCCAAAGGCCTGCTGAACAACCTGCTGATGACCATCGGACTGATTGCTGAACCCATCAAATTCCTGTACACTTTTACCGGTGTCATCGTTGTTCTGGTTCAGATCGAGCTTCCCTTTATGGTAATCCCCCTGATCACCGGCATGGAGGATATGGACTCCCGGCTGGAGGAAGCTTCCATGAACCTGGGTGCCAGCAAGGTCCAGACATTTTTCCATGTTTTTATGCCTTTGAGCGTTCCCGGCATCATTGCGGGAACATCGCTGGTCTTTGTTACCTGCTACACAAACTATGTCGTCCCAGCCCTCTTTGGCGGCGGACGCGTTGTGGTGGTCGGCACCTATATCTATGACCAGATGACCGCTGTGCTGGACTGGAACACAGGCGCGGTGCTTTCCACCCTGCTGTTGGGAAGCGCGATGCTGTTCTCCTGGCTCATTAACGTTATGTCAACGAGGTTGCTCAAATGGAAAAATTAAAAAAATTTGACAAATACGACCTGGCCGCTTTTGTTGTCCAGGCAGTGATGATCACCATCTGCCTGATCTCAATCCTGGCGCTGGTTTTGCCCAGTCTGCTGGTTGTTATCATGTCTTTCAACAGCGGCGAGTTTATTACCTTCCCGCCCCAGGGCTTTTCCCTGCGGTGGTATAAGGAAATGGCGGACAGCTGGGAGATCCAAAAGGCGGCCGCCGTCAGCATCAACGCCGCGCTGATCGTCACGGCGGTGGATATCCTGTTGGGCGTCCCTGCGGCGTGGGCGCTGGTGCGTACACAGTTTAAGGGCCGCGAGATGATGAATTCCTTCCTGATGTCCCCCCTGATGCTTCCCGGCATGATCATCGGTATCGGCATCCTGTTCTTCTTTTCCCTGATGGGCTACAGCCTGTCCATGACCGGCATGATCCTCAGCCATGTGGTGGTGACGGTGCCTTACACCATCCGTCTGACCATATCCCGGCTGATCAACCTCAACCCCACCCTGGAGGAGGCGTCCAAGAACCTGGGGGCCAACAGTGCCCAGACCTTCCTGTATGTGGTGCTGCCCAAGCTCATTGGCGGCATTGTGGCCGGGGCTGCCTTTTCCTTCCTTATGTCCTTCGACAATCTGACCGTGTCCCTCTTTACCTCCAGCATCAGCGAACGCCCTCTGCCTCTGGAGGTGTTCTACCTGCTGCGGTATGACGTCAACCCCGTTGTGGCGGCCATTTCCACGGTGGAGATCCTGCTGGCCACCTCCGTGCTGGTCATCGGTTCCAGCATTGGCGGTGGTGCTGCCGCCCTGGTGGGCGGCGGCAGCGATAAACAATAAGCGTACCCAACCAAATACATATAGGAGTGTACAGACCCCATGGTAAATGAAAAGCTGATGCAAAACATCGCCGACAACTTTGACTTTGCAGAACTATTCCGGGAGACCACCCGGAATGTCACCCGGCAGCTGGAGGAAAAGATCACCGGGGAGACCCTAAAGGGGATCACCAATTTCTACCTCACCGGCTGCGGCGATTCCCTTTTTGAAGCCTTTGCAGCCGCCAACATCTTTGAAAAATACACCGGCCTGCGCACCGAGGCCATTGAGGCCCTGGAATTTTCCAAATACCGGGCCGGCTTTGTCCAGCCGGGCACCATGGTGTTCTGCATCTCCAACTCCGGAGGAGCCTCCCGCACCATTGAGACCGTCCAGTCCGCCAATGCTGCAGGCGCCTTTACTGTAGCTGTCTCCGGAAACGATAAAAGCGTTCTGGCCCAAGAGGCCCGGCTCCTGATCCACCGCCCGGTGCCCCAGTTCCCCGGCGTGTTGGGGAATTGCGGCCGCGTGGTGCGGAATATGGCGGAGTATGTCCTTTCTCTCCATGTCCTCTATCTGGTGGGGCTCCACATCGCCGTGGTTCTGGGCAAGCTGCCCGGGGAGGAACGCGACCGTCTGGTGAGCCTCCTCCTGGAGCAGCCCGCCAACATTCTGAAAACTGCCCGGGCCTGCGCCAAACCCATCTGCGAGTATGTGGAAAAATATCGGGATGAGCAAGCCTTCTTCTTCCTGGGGGCAGGCCCCAACTACGCCACCGCGCTCTTTGGCTCCGCCAAGCTCCATGAGGACGTCCCGGTCAACGGCGTGGGAGAGTGGATGGAGGAATGGTGCCATCTCCAGTACTTCCTGTCCCTCAATGAGGAGCACAAATCCCACCTCTGCCTCATCGCTGCCCCGGGCAAATCCCGGAACCGGGCGGCGGAGATCGCCGCTTCTGCCCGGAGCATGGACGTCCCTGTCCTGGAGCTGCGGTCGGAAGGAGACAGCAGTCCCGTTCTGGATGGGGTGGTCACCCTCCCTGTCTGCGATGGGGGTGTTCCTGAGATATTTTCACCCATGGTCTACTGCACACCCCTCCAGCTGCTTGGCATCTACTGGGCACTGGAGCGGGGCGCGGAGTCTGTGCCCCTTTCCCGGGCTGACGATTACAAGCTCATCCGGGGCAGCGCCATTGAAGTGGACTATATGAAGTGAGGGGGAGACGATGCATGTCTTCCATCAAGTGTATCGGCCAGTTCACCATTGACGATATCGTCCTCCCCGACGGCACGGTCCGCATGGGGACCATGGGCGGCAATGCGCTCTACTCCGCTGCGGGGGCCAACCTGTGGCAGGAGCGGGGGACGGTGGGGGCAGTGGCCCGGGTGGGCGAGGATTATCCGCCGCTCTTTCTGGAACAGCTGCAGCAAAGAGGCTTTGACACCGGCGCTTTGAAGCGCATCCCGCACAGCCATCTGCGGGCTTGGCTCCTTTATGAAAGCAATGGGGAACGGCGGAGCCTCTGCCGCAACGAGGAGGTTCTCAGCTACCCGCCCATCTCAGTGGCTTCCTTCCAGGAATACTTTGAGGCATACCAAAAGCTGCATCTGGAGAATTCCCCCCTTCTGTCGGATCTGGAGCCTGCCGCAAGGCTGGCCGACGCCTACCACCTGGCGCCTCAGACCTTCCGGCGCCACCGCGATAACCTCCGGGAGATCCGGCGGGGGAACCCCGGTGCGGTGGTGTCCCTGGATCCATCCCCTTTTTATATGTCCCGGGGCAGCGAGGCAGAATTCAGGGAAATCCTCAGCCAAGTGGACATCCTTCTGCCAAGCCGGGAGGAGCTGTTCAGCTGGTTTGGAGAAGAAGTGCCCCATCGGGAGGCCGCAGCTTCCCTGGCCGCCATGGGCCCTTCGGTGGTGGTGCTCAAGCTGGGAAAGGAAGGCTCCTACGTCTACCGGCGTGAAACCGGCGGGGGAGAGCTGTATCCCATCTGCCCCATCCAGACGGTGGACGTCACCGGTGCCGGGGATTCCTACTGCGGAGGCTTTTTAGCGGGATGGCTCCAGACGGGAGACCCGGCCTGTGCCGCCGCATGCGGCGCGGTTTCCGCTTCCTTTGCCGTCGCCGGATGGGGGCCGGAGAAGCTTCTTCAGGCCGGCCCCGCCTTGGCGTGTAAGCTGAGAGATCAGCTGCTGGGCCGCTGAGAACCGGAATTTATTTGTCATTCTTCTTATCCTTTTATCACAATGGCGGATTTTGCCGCCGGCTTTTAGCCCCAGGGGCCAAAAGTCCGGGGACGAAATTCGCCATTGTGACATAGCCCCTTTTGACGATATACGGTATAATAATATAATACAAAGGAGTTTCTCCCACCATGAGCATGTTAAAACTGAAAAAAGGCTTTGCCATCGGCATGATCCACCTCCCTCCGGTGCGGGAATGTATCAGCGGCGGCTACGGCACGATCCGCCGTCTCACCGAGATCGCCAAGAATGACGCCCGGGTCCTCCAGGAAAGCGGCTTTGACGGCGTCATGATCCAGAACGGTAAGGATGTCTGCCGGGTAAGCCAGTCCGACAACTTCACCGTGGCGCTTCTTTCCTCCATCTGCGGGGAGATCCGGGGTTCTGTTTCCATCCCTCTGGGGGTCAGCGTTTTGAAAAACGACGTCACAACCGCTTTGTCCATCGCCAAAGCCACGGGGATGGAGTTCGTCCGCTGTAAGGTGTACGTGGGGGCGGCTGTGTCGGCGGAAGGGATGGTGGAAGGCTGCGCTCCCCAGGCCGTGGCCTACCGGGACCAGCTGGGATGCCCGGAGGTGGAGCTCTGGAGCGAGACCTACGACCTGAGCAGCCGTCCCCTGCTGGAGATGCCCTTTGAAGATACCATCAAATGGTGCAAGAAGATGCAAAGCGATTCCTACCTGGTTACAGGCCGCAGCCACCAAGAGACCCTGGACTACTGCCGGCGGGCCAAAAAAATCGTGGGAGACCAAAAAGTCATCATTGGCGGAGGCGTCAACCTGCGGAACCTGGAGCAGTCCCTGGAGGTCTGCGACGGCTTTGTGGTTGGCTCCGCTGTGGAAAAAGTGCCTTTCACCGGGCCTGTCAGCCCGGAACTGGCGCAGGAATTCATCCGGGCCCTGGAACGCTGCCGCTGAACCGGCCGGGCCCCGGCCCGGAGACGATAATTAGGAGGTAAGCAGTTATGGCGGTGTATGATCTGATGATCCGCGGCGGCTCTGTAGTGAGCCAAGGCAAGGTGGAGGCGGCCGACCTGGCCGTCAAGGACGGGAAGATCGCTGCGGTGGGGCCCAACCTGACCGGCAGCGCCCTGGAGGAGATCGACGCCTCCGGAAAGACCCTCCTGCCCGGCGGCTTCGACTGCCATGTCCACTTCAACGAGCCCGGCCACACCGACTGGGAGACCCTGGCCACCGGAACGGCCGCCCTGGCGGCGGGAGGGATGACCTCCTTTGCCGACATGCCTCTCAACTCCCTGCCTGTGGTTACCGACGGTGAGGCCTTTGATCTCAAGCTGGCTGCCGCCGGGAAGAGCTGCATCACCGACTATGCCCTCTACGGCGGGCTGGTCCCCGGCAAGATCGACAAGATGCCGGAGCTGGCGGAGCGGGGTGTAGTAGGCTTCAAGGCCTTTACCTGCTTCAGCGGTCTGGCGGAATTTGAGGGCGCGGACGATGACACCCTCTACCATGGCATGGAGATGGCGGCAAAGCTGGGGCTACCCCTGTCCATTCACTGCGAGAACGGCGTCCTCATAGACGGCTTTACCAAGCGCCTCACCGCCCAGGGCAAGACCGGCGCCCTGGATTTTGTGGATTCCCGCCCCCCTATTACCGAGATCGAACCCATCGGCAAGGTCATCGCCCTGGCAAAGGCCACAGGCTGCGCCCTGCACATCGCGCACGTCAGCACCTGGGAAGGTGTGGAACTGGTGGCCCAGGCCCGGGCCGAGGGCTATGACGTCACCTGCGAGACGGTGCCTCAGTACCTCACCCTGCGGGCGGAGGAACTGCCCGAGATCGGCCCCCTGGGCAAGTGCTGCCCGCCCCTGCGCTACGGCGACAACCTGGAGCGCCTTTGGGAGCGCCTGCGGGAGGGGAAGATCCAGATGGTCTGCTCCGACCATTCTCCCGCTCCGGCGGAACTGAAGCGGGACCCCAATTTCTTTAAGGTCTGGGGAGGCATCTCCGGCTGCCAGTCCACCCTGAACACCCTGCTGGACGGCTGTGCCAAGGGCTGGCTCACCCTGCCCCAGGCCGCGGCCCTCATCGCCGAAAATCCTGCAAAGCGGTTCAGGCTCCCCGGCAAGGGCGCCCTGGCCGTGGGATACGACGCCGATGTAGCCATTGTGGATATGGAAGCGTCCTTTACCCTGAGAAGTGAGGACCTCCACTATCTCCACAAGGTTTCCCCCGTGGTGGGGCGCACCTTCCAGGGCAAGGTCTGCCAGACCCTCCTCCGGGGCGTCACCATCTTCCGGGACGGCCAGGTCTACCCCGGGGCCACAGGACGGTTCCTCCGCCCTGCCGAACAATAAAAGCAGCAGGGAGGAAAGATGATGGAAACGATGGAAGCGATCCGCCTCCGGCGGAGCTACCGGGGGCCCTTTGCCCCCGACCCGGTGCCCCGTGAGGATATGAGGGAAATCCTGGAGGCGGGTGTTTCGGCCCCCTCCGGCTGCAATCTCCAGACCACCCGCTTTGTGGGTGTGGACGACCCGGCCCTGGCCCGCAGGCTGGCGGAGGCCTACGGCAAGGAGTGGGCTCTGACGGCTCCGGCCGCTGTGGTGCTTCTCACCAAAGAGCATCCCGAGACCCCCGGGGGGACCCGTCACATCGAGGACTTTTCCGCAGCGGCGGAGAACATCCTGCTGGCCATCACCGCCAAGGGCTACGCCGGCGTGTGGATCGAGGGCCAGATCAGTGGCCAGCCCGCCAAGATCATGGCCGAACTCCTCCATGTGCCGGGGGATCTGACCCCGGTGGTGTACATCCCCTTCGGCGTCCCCACTGCGGAACCCAAGAAGGTGAACAAGAAACCCTTTGAGGAGCGCGCCTGGTTCAACGGCTGCCCCTGAAAATGCGAAGAGAAAACGTCCTTACGCCAAATGGCGCAAGGACGTTTTTTGTAAGAAACCATGGCACTGCCGGAAAACCTACACCCCATGCTGCAGATATTTGCAAGCCATATGCAGAACCACCTGAACGATGGACGGCGTTTGCAACATGGATGAAATTAAAAGAGCATGTGAACCCCTTTGCCAACAGAAGGAACCTTCCTTCCAGACAAATATCTTCCCGAACAGCGGGAGGATATTTATTTAGGTTCCCGGATATTTGGTGGTGGAGGACAGCTTGGCATGCTTAAAAATAAATTTTTCGATCATGATGGGCTCCCCACCCTTGAAGTAGGTCTTGTTGTAGAGCAGAGCCAGGGCAGCCTTGTGTCCTTCCAGGACCTGGGCTTCATAAGAGGAAAGCTGCACTGCTTCGATAGCCACCAGCATGGTGTCGTAGCCGCCAAT
>JAEXZK010000124.1 GCA_023451415.1 Bacillota bacterium
GCCACCAGACCGTTGCTCATCATCAGGCCGATGATCTTCATCATGGCAGTGTTGCCGCCCAGTGCCCGGACCATATACTCATTGTTGCCGGTGGCCCGGATGCAGCAGCCGATTTCGGTGCCAAAGAACCAGTAAAGCACGCCGATGAGGAGGGCGGACACCCCCAGGCCCAGCAGCAGTGACACCCAGTTGGCCGACAATCCGGTGGCGTCCATGAGGATGGTGACCACTGTGTCCTCGCCCAGCAGGGAGATATTGGCCTTGCCCATAACGCGGATGTTGATGGAGTAGAGGGCGATCATGGAGAGAATGCCCGAAAGGATGCCGGGGATCTTGAAGCCGGTGTGGAGGATGCCGGTGGCTGCGCCGCAGAGCATCCCCGCCAGCAGGGCCGCCAGCAGCGTTAAAAAGGGGTTGATACCTTCCGGCAGCAGCTGGGTGCCTCCCACGGTGAGGATGGCGCTGACGGCGCCGCCGGTGGCAAAACTGCCGTCCACCGTCAGGTCCGCGTAATCCAGGACCTTGTAGGTGAGGTAGACGCCCATGGTCATCACGCCCCACAGCACCCCCTGGGAGGCCGCCCCCTGGATGGAGAGCAGGATACTTTCCAAAATACTCATCGGTACCTCCTGAAACTGGATTGGGGGAAATCCCCCGGACAGCACTGAACAGGGCAGCCAAACGGTCGCCCTGTGTCAGTCCTGAGTCGTTTTATTTGTAGAAGAAAAGCCGCTCTGTTTACTTGCCGGTCTCCACCAGCTCCGCCTTATCCAGCAGTTCCTGAGGGATGGCGATGCCCATGGCGTCGGCCGAGGCCTTGTTGATGATCAGGTCTGTCTCCTGAAGATATTCGATGGGCATATCGGCAGGGACGGCCTCCCCCTTGAGAATGCGGTCGGCCATGGCGGCAGTCTGTTTGCCCAGGTTATAGTAGCTCAGGCCATAGGTGGCCAGGCCGCCGTTTTTCACCATGCCGCCTTCAGCCACGATCACCGGCAGCTTGGCGGGCTCCGCCACCATGTTGACAGTGGCCATGCCGGCGGCGATCATATTGTCGGTGGGGGCATAGATGGCGTCCACCCGGCCCACCAGGGACTGGACCACCTGCTGGATCTCGTTGGAATTGGAGACAGTCGCGTCAACGCACTCGATGCCCTTGGCCTCCAGTTCCGCCTTGGCCAGGCCCACCTGGTACTGGGAGTTGTCCTCGCTGGAGCAGTAGAGCATCGCCACCTTCTTGACGCCGGGGACAAGCTGCTGCAGCAGCCCCATCTGTTCCTTGATGGGGTTGAGGTCGGAAGTGCCGGTGACATTGCCGCCGGGAGCGTCGTTGGAGGCCACCAGCTTGGCCTCGGCAGGGTCGGTAACGGCGGTAACCAGTATGGGGATGTCCTTGGTCTTGTTGGCCACGGCCTGGGCGGCAGGGGTGGCGATGGCCAGGATTAGGTCACACTTGTCGTTGATCAGCTTATCGGCAATCGTAACACAGTTGGCCTGTTCGCCCTGGGCATTCTGGAAATCGATGGTGATGTTCTTCCCGTCTTCATAGCCCAATTCTTTAAGGCCGTCCACAAATCCCTGATAGGCCTGGTCCAGGGCGTCGTGCTCCATCAGCTGGACCACGCCGATCCGGATGGCCTTCCCTGAAGCGGACGGCGCCTGGGAGAAGGGCTCCCCGGCGGCAGAGGAAGCGTCTGCGTTATCTGAGGACGCCGGAGACGGCGCAGAGGAGGCGGCTCCCTGGCCGCAGGCTGTGACAGCCAGCGTCAGGCAAACCGCCAGAATGGCAGCGCAAAGTTTCTTCATGATCATTACTTCCCTTCTGAAGTTTCCCAAAAAACGGGTCGCTTCATCGCTTTAAAGCATTTATTTCAAAAAGCATTGTACACCTTCAGCGGTTTCCAGTCAATGGTGATTCCAACCTAAGATGTTCCCGCCCGCAGACAGGAATTGGGCAATTTGTCAGCGCAAAAAAGAGGGGCGCGTCATCGCGCCCCTCTGACATAATCGTTGTTGTCCACCGCGGCCTCTTTGTTAAAAATACTCACATAAGGATAAGCCTTGTGGTAGCCCCTGGATGCCGCAAAGCCAAAATAGACAAAGCAGATGAACACCGTTGTCCAGATCGCCCAATTGCGGTAAAATTTCTGGTTTTTCACCTTCACCTTCAGTTCCCTGTCGGCCTTGGTGGGCTTGCCGCCTTTGGCGCTCTCCGGCAGCTCGTCTACACGGAATGTGTCCAGGATTTCCGGGATCAGAAGCATTGCCAAAGGGAAAACATAAATGGAAAAACGCTCCAGAATAAAATGCCTGGTGATAAAAACATAAAGGATAAAGGTGTAATAGGCGCTGTTGATGAGGATATTGTTGCGGGGGTCCTTCTCCAGAAGCTTTTTGCGGAAGAGAAGGACTATCCCAAAGTAGATTGCCGGCACCACCACATAATGGAAGCCGTTGCTGCCCCAATAAATGCTGTCCTTGTAATGGGCGTAGCTTTTAAAGACCACCGAGGTAACAATGTCGAAAATCTGCTCGCTGAAAATATAGCAGAACAGGGCGGGGACTCCAACCGCCAGCATATGCTTCCAGTCGGTCTTCATGTTGATGATGAAGTAGACGGGGATCATCACCAGCACCGAGTAGTGGAAGGTGGCGGCCGCCAGCACCAGAAGGATATAGGGGACAGGCTTGCGGTCCCGGAGAAAGCGGTAGCCCAGGAAGATGATGGAGGTGGCGATGGACTGGCGGAAGAGGTTCATGCTGTGGGGGAAAAACTGGAGGGCGATGTAAAGGAAAACGCTGATCCAGGGCATTTTGGAGTACTTCCAGATAACCCAGAACACGGCCCCGGTCATAAAAACATTGAATACCAGCAGCACCATATGGTATCCGCCGCCCAGCAGGGCGATCAACTTATTGATCAGGGCGTAGCCCATGTAGCTGCCAAAGGGTCCCGACAACTCTCCCCACGACATCTGCGATGCTTTGTCAAAAATCTCCTGATAGCTGAAATAATCAAAGCCGATGGAGTAGCGCAGAGTGGCCATGGCAACCAAGGCCGCGCCCACAAGTATCAAATAGAAAACAGCGCCCTTTTGGGATTTCCGGTATTCGCAGACATACCATCCGCCTGCCAGGATAACGGCAAAGAGGATGTAATAAATCGCCATAAAACGTCTCCTTCCCATAACGGTGTATTTGTATGGTTAGTGTACCATTTTTCTGTGGGAAAAGCAATTTCCCTTCCCTTTTTGTTTCCCTGCGGCTATAATGCATTATAGTGCCCCGGCAGGCAAGGGGAAGGGCGTCCCGGCCGAGTGACTCCAAAGGGCCGGACGGAAGAAGCAGGGTCCGAGGGGCGGCGGCTTCGCATCCGCTGGGGGCGGGAACGCCGCCAGCGTCTCTTTTTGTCCCTCCCGGCGCGCTGTTCCCTTGCCCGGGCGGGGATATCAAGAACAGAAAGGCGGAAAAGACATGGCGGCAACCATCGGATGGCTCCTGGAGCAGACCACCCTGGGCTCTTTCCAGCTCCTTGCCGGGGAGCGGGGCCTGAGCAACAGCATTACCAGCGTCAATATCATGGACAACCCCGACACGATCCGGTGGCTGACCCAGGGGGAACTGATCCTTACCACCGGCTATCTTTTTTTGGAAAACACCTGGCTGCGCAACAACGCCATCACAGAGCTGTCCAAAAAGGGCTGCGCGGGCATCGGCTTTATCCTTAAACGATATATGGACTGCCTGCCCCAGGAGATGAAGGAGCAGGCCGACAGCCTGGGTTTTCCCATCATCTCCGTCCCCTATGAGCGGTCCATGGCGGAGGTAGGCTGGCTTATCTATGAACGCATCTTTGAGGACAGGATGTCCGAGACCGAGCGTCTGGCCAACATCTACAAGCGCCTTACCGAAACGGTGGCCATGGAGCACGGCGTCTCCCAGATGCTCACCGACATCGTCACCCCGGTGCGGCTGCCCGCCATCATCCTGGACGCCGAGTGCCAGGTCATTGAATATGAGATTCCCGAGGAGGACCCCGGCGGGCTTCGCTCCCTGCGGCTGGCGGCGGGGCAGCCTCTTTTTTCCCGCCATGCCACCCTGGATATCCGCAACCGGGTGATCCGGCAGAAGCTGGTTTCCACCACTCAGCCCTTGGGAGGCGAGGAAAATTTCAAATGCGTCATCTTTCCCGTGACGGACGCCAGCGACGTACTAGGGTACCTCTGCCTCTGTGAAACCACTCGGGAGCTGGGCGCTTTTGACTATCATTTTGTCCAGACCATCCAGCCCGTGCTCAGCCTTTATCTCATGCGCCGGATCATGCGTGCTCAGATGAAGGTCAACACCAAAAACGACTTTATCCGGCTCATCATGTCCCGGGACCCGGTTTCCCAGGCCGATCTCCAGACCCAGTGCGACCTCTATCAGTTCGATTACCGGCGCTTCCGGGTTTGTACGGTGATACAGCTCACCGACTACGAGGGGCGCTCCCTGCGGCTGCGCCGGGAAGCTGCCGACACCGCTTATCTCACAGCCAGTGAATATCTGGATGAAAGCCATCGGCTCTCCTACAAGCTCACCTTCCACAACAATCTGATCCTTTTCTTCATGTTCCCGGGCCAGCTGGACACCACAGATATGCTGGAGCAAAGCCGAACCACAACCCAGCATATCCTGGGGCTCCTTTCCGACCGCAAGATCACCTGCCAGGCCGGCCTCAGCAAGGCATACTCCGGTGTGGACACCATCCGGATGGGGCTCCGCCAAGCCTTTGACGCCATCAAGCTGGGGGACCTGGTGCATCCTGGACATCAGCTGTATTCTTATCAGGATGACCAAATCTACCATGTGCTGGCAGAAAGCCTCAGCCGCCGCCGCGCCTTGGAGCTTTACGAAGAAACCTTGGGAAAGCTGCGGCGCTTTGACCAGGAAAATCATCAGGAACTGGCCCTCACTGTCCAAAATTTTCTCAAAAACCGGCTCAGCACCACCGAGACCGCCCGTGAGATGTTCATTCACCGCAACACCCTTTCCTACAGGTTGGAAAAAGTCCGGGAGGTCCTCGGCGCGGACCCCAGGGGGCTGGAAACCAGCCTCGGCCTCCTGGTGGGTTCCTGTCTGGAAACATTGCTCGAAGCCGGAGCTTTGAGCGATCCCGAGGAGCCGTCACTTTAAAAAAAGTTACAGTTCCTTCCAACAGATATTCTAACTATTGTTCAAATTACATCAATTTTAGGCGTCACGCTTTCAGGTGACGCCTATTTTTGTGCATCCGCACAGTGAACTCTTATTGTGGCCACATTATAATGAATACGTTCCAAGCAATTGCGCAATTGTGATG
>JAEXZK010000127.1 GCA_023451415.1 Bacillota bacterium
GAGGTGGGCCACACCAACATCGGCGCCGGGCGTATCGTCTACCAGGAGTTGACCCGCATCACCAAGGCCATCGCCGACGGCGATTTCTTTGAGAACGAGTCCTTCCAGGCCGCTGCGGCCAACTGCAGGGCCCATGGCAGCGCCCTTCATCTGATGGGCCTGCTGTCCGACGGCGGCGTTCACAGCCATATTCAGCATCTTTTTGGGCTGCTGGAGCTGGCCAAGCGGGAGGGGCTTGACAAAGTGTACGTCCACTGCTTCCTGGACGGCCGGGACGTCCCCCCCACCAGCGGCAGGGACTATGTCGCGCAGCTGCGGGACAAGATGGCCCAGCTGGGTATGGGAAAGATCGCTACCGTCATGGGCCGCTACTACGCCATGGACCGGGATAACCGTTGGGAGCGGGTCTTTAAGGCCTATGACGCCATGGTGAATGGCCGGGGCACCATCGCCTCCGATCCTGTGGCGCTGGTGGAGCAGTCTTACGCCGAGGGCGTCACCGATGAATTTGTGGTGCCTGCCGTCTGCGCCCTGGACGGCCAGATAAACGCCCATGATTCCGTCATCTTCTTCAACTTCCGCCCCGACCGCGCCCGGGAGATCACCCGTTCCCTGGTGGATGAAGCTTTTGAGGGCTTTGAGCGGAAGAAGGGGATGCTGCCTCTCTGCTTTGTCTGCATGACCCAGTATGACGCGGCTATGCCCGGGGTGCTGGTGGCTTTTAAGCCCCAGTCCCTCCACAATACCTTCGGCCAGTATATTTCGGACAAGGGCCTGACCCAACTGCGCATTGCCGAAACCGAAAAGTACGCCCACGTCACCTTTTTCTTTAACGGCGGCGTGGAGACGCCCTGCAAAGGGGAGGACCGCGCCCTTATCCCTTCCCCCAAGGTGGCCACCTATGACCTCAAGCCCGAAATGAGCGCTTATGAGGTCACCGGGGAAGTGCTGTCCCGTCTGGACAGCGGCAAATACGACGTCATCATCCTCAATTACGCCAACTGCGACATGGTGGGCCATACCGGCGTCTTTGATGCCGCCGTGGCCGCTGTGGAGGCGGTGGACGCCTGCCTTGGCAAAGTGGTGGACAAGATCCTTTCCATGGGCGGCGCGGCCCTCATCACGGCTGACCATGGCAATGCCGACCAGATGTACGAGCCCGACGGTTCCCCCTTTACGGCACATACCGTGAGCCCTGTCCCCCTGGTGGCAGTGGGCCTGGAAAAAGGCACCGGCCTCCGGAGCGGCGGCCGCCTGGCCGACCTGGCCCCCACCATGCTGGATATTCTGGGGCTCCCCCAGCCTGAAGAAATGGACGGCAGGAGTCTCCTGGAGAAATAAAGCAGCGCTTCAAGGAGTTTTTGCGGGCCTCCCATTGGAGGGGGGTCCGCTTTTGCAAATATTTCTTAAATTTTTGACGGCGATGTTGTTATTTCTCCGGTTTCGTACTATAATAATGCTAGGGAAATTTGCTCAAAAGTCAGGAGGTTGCATATGAAAAAAGGTACGATCATTTCCATCATCGCTCTGCTGGTATCCATTGTGGGGCTGCTGATTGCCCTTATCGCCTACTTCAAGCGCCGGAACTGCGTCCTGTGTGATGATCTGGACGACGATTTGGTGGAATATTACGACGAAGACGAAGACTGCGGCTGCTGTGACTGCTGCGGAGCCGAAGGCGAAGACACCGCTCCTGAGGCTGTTCCCGCCGAGGAAGCCAAGAGCGACGACGAAATCTCTTTCTAAGCGCCTGCCGGGGTGGGGGGCAAAGGTCAGCCCGCAAAAATGTAAAAAAGGGTATTGCATTGCTCCCCACTCTGTGCTATAATAATTAAGCGTCCAAAAGAGACGTTTTAATATCGCGGAGTGGAGCAGTCCGGTAGCTCGTCGGGCTCATAACCCGAAGGTCGTAGGTTCAAATCCTGCCTCCGCAACCAAAGATAAACCCGCCAGGCAAGCCGCCTGGTGGGTTTTGTCTATCTCTTGATACGGTTGATGAAATGGGGCCATGTTCAGCTTTTGTTCAACTCGGGGCCAAAAAAGGGCGCCACGATGGGGAATCGTCATGCTTTTACAATTTGAAATGCAGAACAGAGGTATGCTATCATTTTCTAAAATATCAAAACGGGAGCGACCCAGCCAGGCCGCTCCCGTTTTCTGTTACATCAGTTGTCCGGGCAGTTTTAACTTCTTCTTGGGGGGGAACTGCGCGTCAAAGGCCTCCACTTCCGCCTCGTCCACAAAGTAACCCTCCGGGTCCTTGTAGCTGCCTGTTACGCCAGACAGGAATCCGGGCTCCAGCTCGCAGATAAGGAAATAGGGAACTTCCGCGTCACGCGGCTCGGCAAAGTAATGGATGCCTTTGGTGCTGGCCACCACAAAGCCGGACTTGCCATAAAAGTCAATGCTGCCGGTGATGGCAATGGCGCCCGCCCCCAGCTTTTTGGCGGCCTCCATGGAATAACGGAGCAGGGCGGTCCCATAGCCCTGCCGCTTATACTCCGGCGCGATGCTGATGGGTCCGAAGGTCATGATGGGGATGGCGCGGCCGTCGTCCGCCTGGATCTCGGAGCGCATATACATCACATGGCCGATGAGCCTGCCCTCCTTCTCCATCACCAGGTCCAGCTGGGGGACAAAGGCGGGGTCACGGCGGAGGACATGCAGGACATAATGCTCCATGCACCCGGGACGGTATACATTCCAGAACGCTTCACGCGTCAGATTTTCCACTTCCCGGTAGTCGTCTTGGGTTTCCGGACGGATGATATAGTCATGTTCCATTGGGTTTTCCTCCTTAAAATTGTTGGCTGTCAATCTAGGGAGGTTTGTCAGATCCTGCCAGGCAAACCTCCCGGTCAGCCGGCAATCTCCAAGGTGTTGTTTCTCAAACAGCAGTCTCCTCAAAAGTTGATGTTGACCTGACCGCACGGCCGGGCCACGGGATAATTATAGTCTCAGTCCCAGGGAAAAGCAAGGGCTGATTCAAATCCGCTTTGACAGCCGTTCCTCAGGACTTCCCCCATGGCGGCTTGCGTGATATACTGTGCATAAAAGGAGAGGATCAGATGACCACCGATGAACTGATGTTTTTTAATACTATGCCCGGGGCGCTCCCCCTGTATGAGGCCCTGCGCCAAAAACTGCTGGCAGAGTTCCCGGATGCCACCCTAAAGGCCCAGAAGAGCCAAATCACCTTCAAGGCCCGGTACGGTTTTGCCTTTGTTTCCCTGCGCCGTATGAAGGGCTGCCCGGAGGTATTCATGATCGTATCCTTCGGCCTCAGCCACCGGCTGAGCTCCCCCCGCGTGGCTGTGGCCGTGGAGCCCTACCCCAACCGCTGGACCCATCATGTCATTGTATCGGAGGAGGGCCAGCTGGATGATGAGCTGATGGGCTGGCTGCGGGAAGCCCATGACTTTGCGCTGACAAAATAAGGAGGACATTGCTATGAAATTCAAAAATCCCCTGCTGGCGGTAACCGATATGGCCGCCTCCATCGATTTTTACAAGCGGGTTTTGGGCCTGCGCGTCGTTATGGACTTTGGGGCCAATGTGACGCTGACCGGCGGCGTATGCCTGCAAACCCTGGAGACCTGGCGGGATTTTATCGGCGGCAGGTCCGTTTTGCTGGACGGCAACGCCGGGGAGCTCTACTTTGAGGAGGAGGATTTCGACGCTTTTGCCAAGCGTCTGGAAGGGCTTGACATCCAATATGTCCATCCGGTGAAGGAGCACCGCTGGGGGCAGCGGGTAGTGCGGTTCTACGACCCCGACCGTCACATCATCGAGGTGGGCGAAAGGATGGAGGCCGTCGTCCGCCGCTTCCTGGATGGAGGCATGACCCAGGAGCAGGTTGCACAGCGGATGGATATCCCGCTGAGGCTGGTTAAGAGCTACACCAAATGATCCGAAAAGGAGAGCGGTTATCATGGAAATTTCCGATTGTATTGCCCGTTTGACCAGCAAGGATGCGGCAGGCGCCTGCGCCTGTACGGAGCAAATCGCGGCAGAGAGCCGGGAAAGCGGCCGATGGGCGCCGTATCTCACGGACTTTGCGGCGCTGCTGAGCCACAAAAATTCCCTGGTGCGCAACCGCGCCATTTCTATCCTTGCCGCTAACGCAAGGTGGGCGGACAAGGGGCAGTTCGACCCACTGCTGGAGGAATTCCTCCGCCATGTCACCGATGAGAAGCCCATCACCGCCCGCCAGTGCATCCACGCGCTGCCGGAGATCGGACTGGCGCAGCCGCATCTGGCGCCGCGCATCCGTCAGGTGCTGGCCCACGCCGACCTGTCCGGCTACCGGGACAGCATGCGTCCTCTCATCCTCAAGGACATCATGGATGCCCTGGAACAGCTCCCATGAAAAAACTTCTGCCCAATCTGCTTACATTATCCCGCTTTCCGCTGACCCTATGGCTGCTGGCCACAGAGGCTTCGGCCAAATTTCTGGCGGTGTATCTGCTTTGCTGTCTCACCGACGTGCTGGACGGGTTTGCCGCCCGGCAGCTGGGCGTCTGCTCCCGGCTGGGGGCGCAGCTGGATTCCATGGCAGACCTGGCGCTGGCGGCGGTGCTGATCTTCAAGCTGTGGCCAGTGGCCGTCCCGGGGCCTGGGTTCACCCTGTGGATCGCCGTCGTGGCCGCCTTGCGCCTGGGGGCGGCGCTGACCGCCCGGCTGCGTTTTGGGGTTTTCGGCCTTCTGCACACACGGGGCAACAAGCTTACCGGCATCCTGCTGGCCCTGTATCCGTTCCTGCTGGGGGCAGCATGGTCCCACTGGGCCCTGGCGGCCGTCCTGATTGCCGCCACCCTTTCGGCCCTGGAGGAGCTGGCGATCCAGTGGACGGCGGACACATGGGAGCCGGACCGCCCCGCCCTGTTCGGCGGCCCTATGTATATATCGCAAAAAACATCGAGAAAGTAGCCCCGCTCCTTTGCTATGATAAGCATGCCAAGGAGGTGAAAGGATTGAAGGAACAGGTTTTGGCCGTACAGCGGATGCAGGATTACATTGCGGCGCACCTTGCGGAGGAGATCACGCTGGCGGATCTGTCCCGGGAAGCGCTGCTCTCGCCCTGGTACGCCCACCGGATCTTTCGGGAGCAGACCGGCTGCTCCCCAGCCGATTATATCCGCCGCCTGAGGCTGTCCAGGTCAGCCCTGCGGCTGCGGGATGAACGTATCCGGATCATCGACGCAGCCCTTGACTGCGGCTTTGAGAGCGTGGACGGCTACCAGCGGGCCTTTCTGCGTGAGTTTGGCTGCAATCCCAAGGAGTATGCCAAACGCCCCGTTCCCCTCTCTCTTTTTACCGCCTACGGCGTCAAATTCAGGGAATTTTTGCGTAAGGAGCGATGTGAAATGAACGGTGTCAAAAGCGTATTTATTCAGGTGGTGGAAAAGCCCGCCCGCAAGGTGATCATCAAGCGTGGCGTAAACGCTGCCGAGTATATGTCCTACTGCGACGAGGTGGGCTGCGACGTGTGGGGCGTGCTCACCAGCATGAAATCCCTCTGCGGCGAGCCGGTGTGCCTCTGGCTGCGCCCGCCCTTCCAGAAGCCCGGCACTTCCTCTTATGTGCAGGGCGTGGAGGTGGAGGATGACTGGGACGGCCCTGTTCCCCAGGGCTTCGACATCATCCGGCTGCCCGCGGCCGCCTACCTGATGTTCCAGGGCGAGCCCTTTGCCGAGGAGGACTTCTGCCAGGCCATCCAGGCCGTGCAGGAAGCCATGGACCGCTACGACCCGTCGGTCATAGGCTATCATTGGGATGACAATAACCCCCGCATTCAGCTGGAGCCCATCGGCGCCAGGGGCTATATCGAGCTCCGCGCGGTCAAACGCTGACAAACGCTTATGCCTTGTCCTCCGGGGGCGCGCCCCGCTGGATCTCCGCCAGGGGCACCCCGGTGTCGCACTGGGCCCGGTAGTCCCCGTCCCCGCTGCGGACATAGCTCTCCCGCTCCCGGTCTCCGCAGAGGTAGACAGGCTTCCATTCCAGAGGGGCCTCCGGCACCTCCAGGACGATGATATCCCTGCCGTCCACCTGCTGGATATAGGCCCCGTCCGCTGGGATGACGTTGCGGCTCACCTGGGCCGGGTTCTCCAGGGTGCGGAGGATTTCTGCCAGCATCTCGGGGGCGTCGTAGAGGCCGCAGGGCCGCAGGGTCCTGTCCGGCAGCTCCTCCACCCCCAGCAGGATGACGCCGCCCAAGGTATTGGCAAAGGAAGAATAGGTTTCCCAAAGGCTCTCGGGCAGGCCCCCGGTGGCTTGCTTGGCTTCCAGGGTTACCCCTTCCCGCCGGCCGCCGGCCAGCAGTTCCTTAACGTCGATCATCCGCCTCCCGCCTCCTTTTCTTTTGTTCAGCCGATGAACCGGACGATTTCTTCCAGGCTCTTCCGCTTCTTCTCCCGCAGCCCCTCCCGGGCGGCATATCCCACGCAGAGCACCAGCCGCACCCTGGCCCGCTCCGGCAGGGCCAGCAGGTCCTTGATCCTCTTCTCGCTGAACCAGCCCAGGATGCAGGTGGACAGCCCCTGGTCCGCAGCCTCCAGGCAGAAATGGGCGGCGGCCAGCCCCACGTCGATCTGGGCGTACTGCTGATCCTTGACCAGGCCGCCCAGCTTGGCGCTGAGGTTGGCCTTTTCCTCCGTCACCACCACCAGGGCCGGGCACCGGGAGGCAAACTTGTTCATCCCCGCATCCTGGACGCAGGCCGCCAGCCGGGGCAGTACCTCGGGATCGGTGACCACGGTAAAGCGCCAGGGCTGGCTGTTGCAGGCCGACGGTGCTATCCGCGCCGCCTCCAGGCATCGCACCAGCTTCTCCCGTTCCACCGGCTTTTCGCTGTAATCCCGGCAGCTCTCCCGGCTGAGGGCCAGTCTCATAAAGTCTTCCATTTTCTTTTGCTCCTTCCCCATTGTTTCTGCCTTCTAGTATAGCGCATCCGGCGGTCTTGTGCCAGTGCGTATTTTCCGCCGGGCAAAGGCCCCGGCACAGGGGGCCCGGGAGGGTACAAGGGCAGGGCCCGCCGGGCCTCCCAAAAGAGCCCCTCGGGACGGTTGTCCCGAGGGGCTCTTTTTCATTTGGGTTGCGGGGGATTGCCCGCATGGCCAGGGGCCTCTGCCGCCGGGGGTCCCTTGGTTTTGCCCGCCAGCACGGGGCGGCAGGCAGAACAGCCGCCCTTAAAGCGCCTCGGGCTCAACGCGCCTGGCTGTGGATAAATAACAGCCTTTACTCCATCCAGGAGGGGTCGGAGGGATTGTCCCGGAACCGGCGGACCCTCTCGATATCGGCGCTCTGGATGTAGCCGTCGGCGGCGGCCACCTCCAGCAGGGCGTCCAGGTTGGACAGGGAGACGTTCTTCACATCCGCCTCGGTCATCCGCTCCACGCCCTTCCTCATGCCGTAGGTGAAGATGCTGGCAATACCCAGCACCTGGGCGCCGGCCTCCCGGAGCACCTTGACCACCTCCAGGCAGCTGCCGGCGGTGGAGATCAGGTCCTCCACCACCACTACCTTCTGACCCGGCTCCAGCTTGCCCTCGATCTGATTGGTGCGGCCGTGGTCCTTGACGCCGGAGCGCACATAGCCCATGGGCAGGCCCAGGACGGTGGCGGTAATGGCCGCATGGGCGATGCCCGCGGTGCTGGTGCCCATGACCACCTGGCATTCGGGGTAGCAGGTTTTGATGATCTCGGCCAGCCCGTGCTCCACCTCATCCCGGACCTCGGGTGCGGTGAGGGTGAGGCGGTTGTCGCAGTAGATGGGGCTCTTGATGCCGCTGGCCCAGGTAAAAGGCTCCTGGGGCCGCAGGAATACGGCGCCGATGGACAGCAGGCCCTTGGCTATTTTTTTCTCCAAATGTTCCATAATGCTTCTCCTTCCGGCTGCGGGTCAGCCTGCAAATTCCGCCACACACCGGCGGTAGGCGGCCACGGGGTCCTCCGCGGCGGTGATGGGACGGCCCACCACAATGTAATCGGTGCCGATCTCCCGGGCACGGGCAGGTGTGGTCACCCGCACCTGGTCGCCCTTGTCCCCGCTGGCAAAGCGGACGCCGGGGGTGACGGTGAGGAACTCCCTGCCGCAGGCTTCCTTGACCATGCCCGCCTCCAGGGGGGAGCAGACCACGCCGTCCAGGCCGGCCTCTTTGGCATTCCGGGCGTAGTGGATGACGGTATCGTTGAGGGGGGCGGAGATGAGCAGCTCCTTCTGCATCCGCTCCTCGCTGGTGGAGGTGCGCTGGGTGACGGCGAGGTGGAGGGGCCGGGCGCCGTCGGGGCGGGGGAGGCCCTCCAGGGCGGCTTTCATCATCTCGATGGTGCCACCGGCGTGGAGGTTGACGATGTCCACATCCAGCCGGGAGAGGCTGGCCATGGCCTTTTTGACGGTGTTGGGGATATCGTGGAGCTTCAGGTCCAGAAAAATCTTGTGTCCCCGGCGGCTGATCTGCCGGACGATCTCCGGGCCCTCGGCATAAAACAGCTCCATGCCAATCTTGACAAAGGGCTTCTCCTCCTGGAACCGGTCCAGGAAGGCCAGGGTGTCGGCGGCGGTGGCAAAGTCGCAGGCCACGATAACGTCTCTTTTGTTCATGTTCTTCCTCCTATAATATCCCTCAGGGCCGCGATCCCCAGGGCTTCCATCTCCCGGGGCAGGTCCTCGATGATCTTTTTGCAGGCGTAGGGGTCACGCAGGTTGGCGGCCCCCACCTGGACGGCGGTGGCGCCGGCCATCATCATCTCGATGACGTCCCGGGCCGAGGAGACCCCGCCCATCCCCATGACGGGGATGCTGACGGCGCGGGCCACCTGGTACACCATCCGCAGGGCCACCGGGAAGATGGCCGGGCCGGAAAAGCCCCCCATGACATTGGCCAGGACCGGCTTGCCGGTGCGCAGGTCGATGCGCATCCCCAGGAGGGTATTGATGAGGCTGAGGCCGTCAGCCCCCGCCTCCTCACAGGCTTTGGCGATGGCCACGATGTCGGTGACGTTGGGGCTGAGCTTGATGTAGACAGGCTTGCGGGTCACTTCCTTCACCGCCCGCACCACCTGGGCGGCGCTGGCCGGGTCGGTGCCGAAGCTCATCCCGCCGTGGCGGACGTTGGGGCAGCTGATGTTCACCTCCAGCAGGCCCACCTGCTCCTCCCTGTCCAGCAGCCGGCAGCAGCAGGCGTACTCCTCCACCGAAAAGCCGGAGACATTGGCGATGACCGGCTTGTGGAAATACTGCCGCAGCTTGGGCAGCTCATGGCTGATGACGGCCTCCACCCCTGGGTTCTGGAGGCCCACCGAGTTGAGCATCCCGGCCTCGCACTCGGCGATGCGGGGGGTGCCGTTGCCAAACCGGGGCTCTTTGGTGGTGCCTTTGAAGGAGAAGGAGCCCAGGATATCCAGATCGTAAAAATCCTTGAACTCCTCCCCAAAGCCGAAGGTGCCGCTGGCGGGGATGACGGGGTTGTCAAGCTCCAGGCCGGAAAGGGTGACGCGCAGATCCCTCACCATATGATCTCCTCCTTTTCCAGGACGGGGCCGTCCTTGCAGATGCGCTTGCTGCCGTACTTGGTTTTGCAGGAGCAGCCCATGCACGCCCCAAAGCCGCAGCCCATCCGCTCCTCAAAGCTCAGCTGGCCCGAAACCGCCGGGCAGGCGTCATACAGGGCGCGGAGCATGGGGATGGGCCCGCAGGCGTAGTAGTAGTCGAAGCCGGCGATCTCCGGCCTGTCCAGGAGGTGGGTGACAAAGCCCTTGGCCCCATAGCTGCCGTCCACGGTGGCCACGGCCACCGGGCAGCCCAGGGCCCGGAAATACTCCTCATAGAACACGTCCGCCG
>JAEXZK010000178.1 GCA_023451415.1 Bacillota bacterium
TTCCTCCAGGAAGGGGGAACGGTACTTTCCCTGTCGGGAAAATCGTGGTAAAATCATTCAAGAACATGCTGTTTTTAGGAGGCGCTATGAAGAATTACCGTCTGCATTTTGTCCGTCACGGCCTGACCGAGGGCAACAAGGCCGGCCAGTATGTGGGCCGCCGCATTGACCACGAGCTTTCCATGGAAGGCATCCGGGAGCTCATTGACCTGCGGGAGTGCTACGAATACCCAGCGGTGGGGATGGTCTATTGCAGCCCCATGGCCCGCTGCCTCCAGACGGCGGACATCGTCTGGCCCGACCGGCAGCTGGCAGTGATGGATTCCCTGGCCGAAATGGACTTTGGGGAGTTTGAGGGCAAGACCATGGCAGAACTCCGGGATGATCCGGACTTTATAACCTGGATGGAGGGGAAATCCCTTCAGGCCGGGCCCCGGGGGGGAGAAACGGGAGCGGAGTTCCTGGGACGGGTGGTAGACGGCGTGGGCCGGATCATCCGGGATATGATCGAGAACGATATCACCGACGCGGGTGTGGTCACCCATGGCGGCGTCATCATGACCGCCATGGCGGGGCTGGGGCTCCCCCGGCGGCCCATGGTCCAGTGGGCCGTGAGCAACGGGCGGGGCTACACTGTTTTTGTCAACCCCCAGCTGTGGGTGCGGGATAAGGTTTTTGAAGTGGCGGGAATCATGCCCCACGGCGCGGACAAGGCTCTGGTGGCCCCTGTTCCCGGCGTACCGGAGGCCTCTGATGCTTGAGAGCGGTGGGCTCTGCCATCTTTACTGGGGGGACGGCAAGGGCAAGACCACTGCCGCAGCAGGCCTGGCGGTCCGGGTGCTGGGGCAGGGGGGCAGGGTCTTTTTTGCCCAGTTCCTCAAGGGCCGGCCCACGGGGGAAACGATATCCCTGGAAAAGCTGGGCGCCCGGGTGCGGCGCACCCCGGAGGTAAAGAAATTCTGGCGGGATATGTCCCCCGGGGAACGGGAGGCCTGCCGGAAGGAATGCGGCCTGTGCTGGGCGGCAGCCCGCGAGGCTCTGGCCGCAGCAGCGGGGGCCGGCTGGGACTTGGTGGTTCTGGACGAGGTGACGGATGCCGTTGGGCTGGGACTGCTGGAGGAAAAAGAGATCCTGGAGGCAGTTCGGAGCCGGGCTCCCGCCTGCGAGGTGGTCATCACTGGACACCGGCCCGGCCCACAGTGGCAGGAGGCCGCCGATTATGTAACGGAAATGCGCTGCCTGCGCCATCCCTATAACCAGGGGGTAGCCGCCCGGCGCGGTGTGGAATATTGAGCTTCGGCCGGCTTCATGGGAGAACATAACGGTACAAAGCCGTTGCTTTCAGCGGGCGTGTGGTTTTGTGCGGAGAGATTGGCAGCCGCCGGCGGGCAGGGATATTCATCGTACGCCCCTCGCCTTGCGACCCGGAAGAACCGTCTCAAGACGCATATTTTAGAGATGAGGGCGTATCAAAATGCCTGCCTTCAGACTGTCTGGAAGGCGAGGAGAATAACAACCGTGGGCGGTGGAATATGGCACTGAAAGCCGCTGCTGCCTTGTCCACGGATGCAAGGAGGACGACATGTCTCTGACAAAGATTATCAAAAGCCAGGCCCGGGCCGCTCTTTCCGGCTTCCGGGGCAGGGCTG
Organism: Bacillota bacterium; assembly: GCA_023451415.1. Classification (GTDB taxonomy): domain Bacteria; phylum Bacillota; class Clostridia; order Oscillospirales; family Ruminococcaceae; genus Angelakisella. The sequence continues at coordinate 1,650 of JAEXZK010000178.1, forward strand.
TGGCCATCCTGGCCGTTACGGTGCTGCTCCAGTGGGGGGCAAATCTGCTGGATGCGGCGGTTTTTCGCTTTCTGGGCTATGATGTGCAGCTGAACTTCACCAGCGGCAGCCTCAGCTATGCGCAGAGCTTTGTCCAGGACCTGCTGGCCATAACGGTCTGCGTGGCCACCTGCTTTGTCCGGATCATCCTTCTTGTCCCTCTGGGGCTGGGCGCCGTCAACTGGTACCTGGAGCTCACCGACAGGCGGGCACAGCCGGTGTCTTACCTCTTCTGGCCCTATGAGAGCAAGGCCTATTTCCGCAGCATCGGGCTGTGGCTGAATCTGCTCGTCAAATTTCTGGTATATGGGGCGCTGATCTGGTGGGCGCCCACCTTCTGCCTCGCCTTTGGCGCGGAGTTCCTCCTGCCCGGCGGACTTATGGGCATGAACGACCTGGCGGTGGGCGCGATGATCCTGACAGCCAGCCTGCCCTTCCTGGTGCTGCTTTGGACCTTTATGGGGAGATATGACCTGGCGCGAGTCCTGCTTTGCCAGAAATACCGGATGACTGTCCGCCAGGCGGTGCGTACTTCGGTGCGGATGATGCGGGGGAACAAATGGCTGCTGCTGCGGTTCAAGCTGTCCTTTTTCTGGTGGTATCTCCCGGCGGCGGTCCTGCTGGGAGGCAGCCTGTGGATGATGGACCGCCGGGGCTGGGAAGGGATGTTCCTCCTGGCCTTCCTGGCCTTCTGCATTTATTCCATCGCGGCGGTGCTGGTGGCGGTGCCCTACTACCGGATGTCCCACACGATGATCTGCCGTTACCTTTACGAGGCAGGCGCCCGGGAAGAAAGCGGCCCCCCACAGTCTGGAACCCCTGTGGAAACGGGTAGTGATGCGCCGGAAACAGCGGAAAAAGAGACAGACCCCTTGGGCAGTCCTATCATCGTGCCTCAGGAACCGCCTGTGGCCAAGGAGGAACGAAATGATTCAAAATATTATCTTTGACGTGGCCAAGGTGCTGATGGAGTACCAGCCGGAGGAATATGCCGCCGGATTGGGCGGGGACCCGCAGAAAATGCAGGAGGCTGTCCGCGCTTCCATGGATTACCCCGATTGGTACAAAATCGATTTGGGCACAGTTTCGGAGGAGGAAACCTTCCGCAATATAGCTTTGGCCAATCCCGGCTGCGCCCGGGAAATTCAGCTGTTCCATGAGCACTGGTATGAGATGTTTCAGCCCATGGAGGGGATGGAGGAACTGCTGGAGCGGCTGCAAAAGGCGGGATACCGGCTCTACTACCTTTCCAACTTCCCCCAAAGGGCTTTTGAGTATGTAAAGGAGAAGCTGGGCGCCTTCCGGTATGCGGACAAGGGCCTGGTCTCCTATGAAGTGGAGCTGGTCAAGCCCGACCCGGCCATTTACCGGGCTATGCTGGATCGCTTCGGGCTGCAGGCGGAGCAGTCGGTGTTCACCGACGACCGCCCCGCCAACACAGCTGCGGCTGCGGCGCTGGGATTTTCCACCCACACATTTACCACTGCCCGGCGCTTTGAGGAGTATCTCCTCGGGCTGGGACTGAAATTTTAGGGCCTGCATGGAATGGAGAAATGACCAGACTTTTGCCAAAACAAAAAGAGAGGCGCAGGCCTCTCTTTTTGTTTTGACCTAGCACCCGGCCAAACTCCAGTAATTATCAAGGTAGGCTCTGAGCTGGTCTGAGACATGCTGGATCGCCTGCCGGCTGTAGGGCTGTATATTTTTGCGGGTGATCAGGTAGCAGCTCCTCTTGGGCGGGGGATCGGAGAGCCGGGAGAGGCAGAAGCCGCGCTTCCGGAGGGTGCGGGCGATGGAATAGGGGATAATGGCCCAATCCTCCGGCGTGTCAAAAAAGGGCTCTCCCAGGGACGCAATGCTGATATGGATTTTAGCCTGGCTGGGCCGCCACCAGTAATTGTGCCAGAGATTGTAGTCCGGGCTGAAGCTTTGATGGATCTCATGCTCCGGGGCAAGGTCGGAGGGA
>JAEXZK010000186.1 GCA_023451415.1 Bacillota bacterium
CCTATTGACATACGGTAATATGACTTGCAGCATTTTTCCTGTTACAATCCCCATCCCGATACCCACCAGGAGCACCACGGGCAGGTACGCTGCGATCTTGGTGGTGCCCAGGATGAAAACTGCGGCCAGGATTTGTCCCCCGTTGTGGGCCGCGGCGCCAAAGACGCTGAGAAGCAGATAATCCTTCTTCCCCGCCAGCAGCCATGCCACCAACAGCATGCAGACGACCGAAGCAAGGCCGCCCGCAAGGCTCATCAGGGCGCTGACCATCCCTCTGGTGAGAAAGACGAACCCCGCCTTGAGCACCGCGATAACAAAACCCTCCCTGGCGCCCAGGGTAAATAACGCATACATGGTGACGATATTGCTCAGCCCCAGTTTGAACCCCGGCGGCAGCATGGGAAGCACCGGCAGGATGGATTCCACAAAGCTGAGGACCATGGCGGTGGCAAAGAGCAATCCCATCAGGGCAACCTGTTTCGCCGCGCTTCCATGTCTCGTCTGGCTCATAATACACTCCAAATACAGGTGCGGACAGAGGAAGTACTGGCGAAGTGATGCGCTTCGCCAGTACTGGTAGTCCGTTAATTATTTATCAATCGTGGTCATGGCCGCAGTCACATTCTCCACAGCCGCATTCGTCTTCAAAATCGAATTCCAGCTTTTCGCCGCAGCCCGGGCAGTCGATCTCGCCCTCTTCCAGCATGCTTTCATCGAGGCAGATTTTATCGCCACAGCTGGGGCATTCCACTTCGTACAGGGTGTCATCATCGTCGTCATCCTCGTCGTCCAGGTCGCCGTAGAACTCTTCCTCCAGAACGCCCAGGTCATCGTCGATCTCATCTACCTGGCCGGAGAGCTCCTCATAGGTGTCCTCCAGGTCGGAGATGGAGAGAGCCATGTCCTCCAGAGCATCGATGATGCCGCCGAACAGCTTGCCCTCGTCGCTTTCCTCGCTGATCTTGAGGCCGGCGGCGAGGCCTTTGAGATATGCAACTTTTTCTGTGATGGTCATAATGACAGTTACCTCCAAAACTCTTTGTGAGCTTATGCTCTTTCCATATATTCGCCGGTACGGGTATCCACGCGGATCATCTCGCCCTCCTCCACAAACAGGGGGACCTTGATCTCAGCGCCGGTCTCCAGGGTGGCGGGCTTGGTGGCATTGGTGGCGGTATTGCCTGCAAAGCCGGGATCGGTCTTGGTCACCTGCAGCTCCACAAAGAAGGGGGGCTCAACGCCGAACACGGTGCCTTTGTAGGACAGGATGCGGCAGACGGTGTTCTCTTTGACAAACTTGAAGTTGTCGCCCAGGATGGACTGGTTGATGGGTACATTCTCGTAGGTCTCGGAGTCCATGAAGTAGTACAGGTCGCCGTCGTTATACAGGTACTCCATATCTTTTCTTTCGATCATAGCCACAGGGAACTTTTCAGTGGGGCTGAAGGTCCGCTCTACCACAGAGCCTGTGATGACGTTGCGGATCTTGGTCCGGACGAAGGCGGCGCCTTTTCCGGGCTTGACATGCTGGAACTCAATGATGGAAAAGACGCTTCCATCCATATCAAAGGTCGCGCCATTCCTGAACTCACCGGCAGAAATCATATTGTGTACCTCCAAATAAATACAGATATTTCTTTATCTTTGTAATTCTACCATATTGTCCGCAGGTTTTGCAACCCGTTTCTCCGCTAAATATGGCATGTTAAGACAATTTTATGGCTTACAGGATGATTAGTTCCTTGGGACTGTGGGTCAGATCCTCCACCTTGTCTTCACCGATATACACCATGTCCTCGATACGGCAGCCAAATTTGCCCTCCAGATAGATTCCCGGCTCCACGGTCATCACCATGCCGGGCACGCAGACGGCGTCGCTCTTCGGGGCAAAGCGCGGGTCCTCATGAATCTCCAAGCCCACAGAATGGCCGGTGCCGTGGCCGAAACAGCCTTCATACCCCGCGCCATAAATCAGATCCCGGGCAGCGGCATCCACATCGGCGCACCTGGCGCCGACCTTGACCGCATCGATAGCGGCCAGCTGGGCCCGGAGGACGGTGTCATACACCTGGAGCATTTCATCAGTGGCATGTCCCACCGCAATGGTGCGGGTCATATCGGAGCAGTAGCCCTCCACCATAACACCGAAATCCAGCGTGACAAAGTCCCCGGCACAGATGGACTTCTCCCCCGGCACGCCGTGAGGCAGGCTGGAATTGACGCCCGAAACACAGATGGTGTCAAAAGAAAGCTTCTCCGCTCCCCGGAGCAGCATCACATGCTCCAACTCAATGGCTACCTGGCGCTCTGTAAGACCGGGGCGGATATAGTTGAGGATGTGGAGAAATCCTTCCTCGGTGATCTTTTGGGCAGCCTTGATGCAGGCAAGCTCTCCGGAATCCTTGGCGCTGCGCAGGCGGAGGATGGCCTTGTCCACCTCGCCGCCAGACAGGATTTCCACCGAAGGCAGAGCCTTGACAAAGCGGCTGTACTCGCCCAGGCTCAGGTAGCTGGTCTCCACTGCGGCGGTTTTCACGCCGTGGCGCTCCATCAGTTCCGCCAGCTGTTTGCTCAGATCGTCCTGGAGGATCACCTCGCAGCTGGTCACCGTGCGCCTGGCAAGCTCGATATACCGGAAGTCGATGATAAAATAGCTCTTCTCCCGTGTAACCAGAATGGTGCCGGCTGTGGAGTGCATCCCGGTAAAATAGTAACGGTTGCAGGGGGAGGTGATGAGCACGGAATCAACGCCTTGGGGCAGTTCCTTTACCAGCTCCTGAATCCTGTTTTTCATCGTTCAAACCTTCTTTGTCTTAATATTTTTCACAGTCCGCCGCCGGCAAGCCATGGAACGGGCCGTGTGACGCGGACCGATGCGTGTAAAAATCAGCCGCCTGTGTTTTTCGCCACGGAACGGTAGATATCCCGCATCGCCGCGGCGTCCTCGGCCTGGGTCCCCGCCGATTCGCAGATGATTACCGGAGAGCATCCGTATTTGAAAATCATTTCCGCCACAGGTTCAAAATCAGGGCCGTAAACGGTGTCTGTAAAGGTGAGATGCCGCTTTTCTCCCCCGTTTTGGGTGTACTCGATCTTGGAGAAGTGGGCATGGAAAAGCTTGGCGCGGTCGGCGCCAAGTTTATCGGCCATGGCGGTAAATACCGCCTCGACATCGGCCCGCTCCCGCAGCCCTCCCATGGTCCGGGCGTTGAGATGCCCAAAATCCACACAGGGCAAAAGCCTCGGGTCCACCCCGCACAGCTCCAGGACTTCCTCTAAGGTGCCCAGCTGGTTCAGCTTCCCCATGGTCTCGGGGCAGATGGTAATATCTTCCAGCCCCTCCTCATCCATGGCGGTAAGCGCCCTTGCCAGGGTGTCCTTGGCAAGTTCCAGGGCCTCTCCCCTGCTCAGCTTGGAGCAGGAGCCGCTGTGGACCACCACCCTGCCCGCGCCCATCATCTTGGCCGCCCGGGCAGAGGCAAGGATGTATTGGATACTGCTGTCCCGTTTCTCCTTTTCCACGCTGGAAAGGGAGATGTAGTAGGGCGAATGGAGAGAAAGCCGGATGCCCCTGGCTTCCGCTTCCTCCCGCAGCTTCTGGGCGCTTTTGGGGTTGACCCGCACGCCGTGGCCGCACTGGTATTCATAGGCGTTAAGCCCCATCTTCTCCAGATATTCCGGGGCCTGTGTGGTGCTCTTGTACCCCTGGGCCGCAAAGCTGTCGGAACTTCCCGCCGGACCAAACCAAATCATCTGCCGCTTTTCTCCTTTGCTTTCCGATACCGCCTGAGAACAACCGTTTCCAGTCTGCGTTTGGCCCGGAAAAATGCGCTTTTCTCCGGCTCCATGGGCTCCACCAGCACGGACAGACACCCCGCAAGCCTCCCGCAGAGGATATCGGTAAAAATCTGATCGCCGATGAGGGCAGCTTCCTCCGGCCTGACCCCCAGGGCAGCCAGGGCGCGCCGGAGGCGTCCGGGCAGGGGCTTGGCCGCAGAAGCGATGTACTCCAGCCCCAGATGCTGCGCAAAGGGGCAGACCCGCTCCTCATGATTGTTGGACAAAATCATCAGGCGCAATCCGGCATCCCGCTGCCGTGCCAGCCAATCCAAAATTATTTCGTGAGGCTGGGGATTATTGTGGGTGGTCAGGGTGTTATCCACGTCCAGGAGCAGGGCTGTAATTCCCCGCTCCCGCCAGAAGGAAACAGGGATGTCATAGATCCTCCGGAAATCACAATGAGGATAAAAAACAGACATGGCGTTCCTCCTGTTTCAGGACAAAGAGAACGGCGGGCGCTGTCCACGCCCGCCATCCGAAATTTCCGCAAATTATTTGAACTTGCGCTTACGAGCAGCCTCAGATTTCTTCTTGCGCTTTACAGAAGGCTTCTCATAATGTTCTCTCTTGCGAACCTCCGCCAGGACACCAGACTTGGCACAGGATCTCTTGAAGCGCCGCAGCGCACTGTCGAGAGACTCGTTATCTTTAATTCTAATCTCAGCCATTACTAATTCCCTCCCCACGCCACACGGCAGGAGTTATATCCAAGCAAAAATGCAGGATAACACAACTGATTATACAATAACCGCTCCCAGGATGTCAAGTACTTTGTACAAGTTCTCTTGTCAGCTTCAAATTTCTGCCGCCTCAGGGGACGGAATCATAGATTTCCGCTGCTGTTATTTTGCCACGATGTTATACAGTTTACCCTTGACAAAAATTTCTTTGACCACCTGCTTGCCCTCCAGGGCGGCGGCAACCGCAGGCTCTGCAAAGGCCTTTGCCTTCACGTCATCCTGAGCGCTGTCCGCAGGCACTGTCATACGGGCTTTGATCTTGCCGCAGACCTGAATCACGATTTCCACCTGATCGTCAACACATTTGGCGGGATCATACTTGGGCCACTGGGTGTTGGTAAGCATCTGAGCGGCGCCCATTTGCTGGTTCATCTCCTCGGTGAGGTGGGGGGCAAAGGGATTGAGCAGGGTAATAAAGGTGTGCAGTTCGCCTTTGGTGATGCTTCCCTTGTCGCTTACTTCGTTGAGAGCGGTCATCATAGCGGCGATGGCGGTGTTGAACTTCAGGTTTTCGATGTCTTCGGTCACCTTTTTGATGAGCTTATGGAAGGAGCTTTCCAGTTCTTTGGAGTAGCCCTCCTCCTCCGTCATGATGTCCAGCAGGCCCGCCACCCGCTCCAGGAAGCGCTTGCAGCCCTTGATGGAGGAGGTGTTCCAGGGGGCGGTCTTTTCAAAATCGCCGATAAACATCTCATACAGGCGCATGGTGTCCGCGCCGTACTCGTTGATGATATCGTCGGGGTTGACCACGTTGCCTTTGGATTTGCTCATCTTCTCGCCGTTCTCCCCCAGGATCATGCCGTGGCTGGTGCGCTTGGCATAGGGCTCGGGGGTGCCCACCACGCCGATGTCGTGGAGGAACTTGTGCCAGAACCGGGAGTAGAGCAGGTGCAGGGTGGTGTGTTCCATACCGCCGTTGTACCAGTCCACAGGCAGCCAGTAATCCAAAGCCTCCTTGGAGGCCAGGGCTTTGTCGTTGTGGGGGTCGCAGTAACGCATGAAGTACCAGGAAGAACCGGCCCACTGAGGCATGGTGTCGGTCTCCCGGCGGGCAGGGCCGTGGCAGTGGGGGCACTCCACATTGACCCAATCGGTAAGATGGGCCAGAGGCGACTCGCCGTTGTCGGTGGGCTCATAGGTCTCCACGTCGGGGAGGGTCAGGGGCAGCTGGCTCTCATCC
>JAEXZK010000195.1 GCA_023451415.1 Bacillota bacterium
ATAGAAGTATACTGCAGCGGCAATATTGTCAAGAACGTCAAGGGCGTGACGGTCCCCAAGTCCGATGGGATGAGGGGGATTGATGCGGCGGCCATCCTGGGCGTCGTGGGCGGGGACGCCGGCAAAGAGCTGGAAGTGCTCAGCGCCGTCACCCCGGAGCACGTCGCCGAGACCCGCCGTCTGCTGGAAGCCGGTTTTTGCCAATGCTTCCTGGAGGAAGGGGTGGAAAACCTGTATGTCCGTACGGCGGCCTTTGCCGGAGGGCACAGCGCTTCCGTCACCATCAGGGACCACCACACCTCCATCACCGAGATCTCCAAGGACGGAAAGGTGATCTATCAAAACGACAGCGGCCATCATGCAGCGGCAGATAAAGTGGAACCGGACAAGTCCATGATGGACCTCCGGGGCATCATCCAGTTTGCCAACGAGGTAAGGCTGGAGGACGTGTCCACCCTGCTGGAGCAGCAGGTGCGGTGCAACAGCGCTCTGGCCGACGAGGGCCTGAAGGGGCATTACGGCGCCCAGGTGGGCCGGACCCTTCAGGAATCCGGCAGCCAGGATGTGGCCACGATCGCCAGAATCCGCACCGCCGCCGCCTCTGACGCCCGGATGGGTGGCTGCGCCCTGCCTGCGGTCATCAACTCCGGCAGCGGCAACCAGGGCATTACCGTCTCAGTGCCGGTTATCGAATACGCCAAGGCCTGGCATTCCGGCACGGAAAAAATGTACCGCGCCCTGGTGCTGAGCAACCTTCTCTCCGTCCATCAGAAGAAGTATGTGGGCAGCCTTTCGGCTTACTGCGGGGTGGTCAGCGCCGCCTGCAGCGCCGGAGCGGCCATCATGTACCTCCACGGAGGCGATTACGACGCCATTGCGCGCACCATCACCAACACCCTGGCAAACGTGGGAGGCATTGTCTGCGACGGAGCCAAGAGTTCCTGTGCTTCCAAGATCGTGTCGGCCCTCACGGCAGCCATCCTGGCCTACCACATGAGCTTGGACAATCGTGTTTTCCAGCCCGGGGAGGGCATTGTCCAAAAGGACGTGGAGGGCACCATCCGCAGCATGGGTTATGTGGGCAAGGTGGGGATGAAGCAGACCGACATCGAGATCCTCAATATCATGCTCAACAAAACGGACCTGTCGTCCCAGCCGATTTGCTAAGTGTACCTTTACATGCGCTGTTTTTGCATAAAACTTCATACGCCTTTTGGCTCACAATGGTTTCTATAAGCCGCCGGGCGCTTTATTACCGGCCCGGCAGCAGGAAATAAAAAAGTTTTTTTGGAGGTTACTATGAAAAAGGTTTTTGCACTGGTTCTCGCGCTCACCATGGTAATGACCATGGCCGCCTGCGGCGGATCTTCCGCGTCTTCCTCTTCCGCCCCGGCTTCCACCCCCGCGTCCGGCGACGCTGGCAGCGGCTCTGACGCCATCCCCGTTCAGACCATCAAGGTCACCCATCCCCAGCCCGAAGGCACCCCTGAGGACATGGCCGTGAAGGCCCTGGCTGCTAAGATTGAAGAGCTGTCCGGCGGCGCCATCACCTGCGAGGTTTACCCCAACGGCCAGATCGGCAGCATCCCCGAATCCATCCAGAGCGTCCAGATGGGCGTCACCCAGATCGCCATGGGCCCCTGCGCCATCATCGCTTCTTACTGCGAGGACATCGCCCTGCTTGACCTGCCCTACCTGCTCCCCAAGGATACTGCTGTTATCAGCGAAGTGATGAACAGCGACATCGGCCGTGAATTCATGGACCGCCTTGACAGCGTTGGCATCCATGGAGTTGGTTTCTGGTTTGCCGGCTTCCGCCAGATGACTTCCAACAGAGATATCAACAGCCTGGCTGATATGAAGAACCTGAAGATGCGCATTATGGAGTCCAACATCCTTACCTCCACTTATCATGCCCTTGGCGCCCAGCCCATCGTGGTTGCCTACTCCGAGACCTACAACGCCCTGCAGAACGGCACCGTTGAAGCTCAGGAGAACCCCGCCCAGTCCACCTACACCATGAACTTCCATGAGGTCCAGAAGTACGTTGTCGATACCTATCATGATGCCCAGGTCCACATCCTCATGGTCAACAAGGCCTGGTTCGACAGCCAGCCTGAGGCTGTCCAGAACATCGTTATCGAGGCTGAAAAGGAAGCCCGCAAGATCCTGGACGAGGAGCTGCCCGGCTACACCCAGGACTGCATCGACAAGATGGTGGAAGCCGGCTGCACCTATCATGCCTTCACCGACGAGCAGATCGCAGAATTCAAGGAGGCTACCTCTGTTGTTTACGATGAGTATCTGACCGACGAGTGGCGTGCCGACTACATCCCCAGACTGCAGGCTGCTTTTGACGCTGCTGTCGCTGCCAAGCAGTAATAACTCCTGGCTTCTGTACACACCACATTACTGAAAAGGGTTACGGGAGCAGGGAAGACGCGAGTTTTCCCTGCTCCCGCAAAATAAAGGAGTTCTTTATGCAGACGTTATCTAAGATTATGCGCGGCGTCGCCAAGCTGGAGAAGGTGATTATCGGCATCTGCCTGGCTGTGGCTACCGTCGTCATCATGTACGGCGTTCTCGGCCGTCAGGTCGATTTCATCAAGCACCCCCAGTGGAGTGAAGAGGCCGTCCGCTATCTGATGATCTGGATCACCTTCATCGGAAGCGGCATCTGCTTCCGCCGCTCCTCCCACTATGGCATCGACGTTATCCGCCGCATCAAGAGCCCGGCGTTTCAGAAGTTTGTCAGCATTTTTGTTATTGCTGCGTGTGCCATTTTTGCAATCCTGCTGTTGGTCTATGGTGGAAAGATGACCATGTTCACCTTTAAAACCGGACAGCTGACCGCTGCCCTGCGGTGGCCTATCTGGCTGGTCTACCTTTCTGTACCCGTGGGTGGCGCCCTTATCCTCATCCACCTTGTTGAGGTGTTTATGAGCGAGGTCCTGGGCATCTACACCATCGAAGAATAAGAGACAGGAGGAAAAACAGATGGTACCTATTCTTTTGATCAGCCTGCTGCTGCTTTTTGTCAGCAGCGCGCCTATTACCGTGGCTCTGGGTGGAGCCGGCTTCCTGTCTATCCTGTTGGGATCCGATACCGAGCCCATGGTCGTTATCCAGCGCCTTGTGGGCGGTATCGACTCCTTCTCCCTGATGGCCCTGCCCTTCTTTATCCTGGCGGCAAACCTGATGGACACCGGCGGACTTTCCAAGCGCCTGCTCAACTGGTGCCGGGCCCTGGTGGGCCATGTCTGCGGCGGCATAGCCATGGCCACCCAGCTGGCTTCCATGTTCTTTGGCGCCCTGTCCGGATCCAGCCCGGCCACCATCATCGCCATCGGCAAGCTGATGTACCCTGAGATGGTGGAGCGGAAGTACCCCAAGAGATTTATCTCCGGCCTGTTGGCCTCCTCCGGTTCTGTGGCCCTTATTATCCCCCCCAGCATCACCATCATCATTTTCTGCACCACCACCGGCGCCTCTGTGGGCAAGTGCTTTATCGCGGGCCTGACAGCCGGCGTTATCTTTGGCGTCAGCAGCCTGCTTTACATCTACTTCTACGCCAAGAAGCTGGACCTGCCCCGTGACAAAAAAGCTTCTGCCCAGCAGCTGTGGAAAGCCACCAAAGAGGCCTTTGCGGCCCTGATGGTCCCCGTTATCATCCTGGGCGGCATCTACTCCGGCCTCTGCACCCCCACCGATGCCGCAGCTCTTTCCGCCGTGTATGCTATGATCGTCGGCCTCTTCATCTACAAGGAGATGTCCTTCAAGCAGCTGTGGAAGGTGCTTGTGGAGTCCGCCGTGGGCTGCGCCCAGGTGCTGGTCCTCATC
>JAEXZK010000228.1 GCA_023451415.1 Bacillota bacterium
CTCCAGGACTACCTGGAACTGGGGGCGGAGGCGCGGATCAACACCCCTTCCACCCTGGGTGGAAACTGGGTATGGCGGGTGAGGGAAGATGCCATGGCCCCGGCGCTGGCCGCCCGCATCCGGCGGCTCAGCCAGATTTATGGCCGAAGATAGGGGCAGGGAGGCTTGTACAGGCGGCCCCGATCGTGTTATCATAATAATATCGGCGGACAAGAGAAATCAGCGCCTGTAAGGCGTCTTTCCGTGTGTGGGCTGCGTTCCCCGGATCAGGCTGCTTCCATCCAGATGCCGCCTTGCACCCACCGGGCCCTGCGGCCATGGCCGCGGCAAAGCGGGTGCAACCAGGCTACGATCTGCCCGGCTGTTCCCCAGAGACCGGGGGACGCGTCCGGCAGAGGGGGCAACGCCGCCGGAAGCGCGGCTATGATGCCGGAAGCTGCTGGCCCCTGTCCATCGATGCAAAATTTTTACTGCGCGGAAAGGGGATACATTATGGAGAGTGGCATCAAGGAGCTTATTGAGAAGGCAGTCAGAGAGCTGTCGGAGAACAAAGAGTTGAGGAGCAGCTTTGAAAAGGAGCCTGTAAAGGTTTTGGAAAAGATCCTGAAGGTGGACCTGCCCGACGATAAAGTAAACGCCCTGGTAGACGGGGTCAAGGCCAAGTTGGGGCTGGACAGCGCCGCGGACCTGTTGAAGGGCTTGGGCGGTATGCTGAAAAAATAAGGCTGCATTTAAAAAAGAGCTGGAAAAGCGCCCCTGCGCCTGCAGAGGACTTTCTGCACTCAGCCCAAAAGCCGCCTCCGGCGGTGGATGCTTCACATGGATGCTTTCACCTGCCGCTGGCAGGCGGATTTCGCTTTGCGAAACTGCGTTTCAGACCTCCTGCTGTAGTGCGTGTCTGTCCGTTTGTAAGAAAACGTCGGTTTTGGCGTGACGGTTTTGATATCCAGCGTAATCAAAAAACCCGGCAATCCACAAAGGATTGCCGGGTTTTTGCACACCATACATCCCAATGCCGCCGTACCAAAGCTGATGCGCACCACAGAAACAGGAACTTTTGATGCAGAGCAAGGAAAGCCGCCTTGATGCTCCTTGGTGGATGCCAAAACGGCTTGACGATGCTATGGGCAAAAATTTTTGGCACAAGGGCGGTGTTTTCCTTCATAAAGGTACTTAAGGCCGTTGTACTTTTTGGGGTTCTTTAGGTGGTTATACAGGTTGCACAAAACATAGTTAAATAATTAACGATGTTTGGAAAGGATTAATATTGTTAAAGTTTTAACAAATATAGTATAATATAGCCGCACCAAGGAATACCTAATCTTAACTGATAAAAACAGGAGGCTGCATAGTATGGCTGAAAAGAAGAACGAAACAAAGCAAAACGGCAAAGAGACCGACGTGACGGTTGCCATCGACGCTCTTGTGCAGAAGGCCCAAAAGGCCCTTGAAGAGATGCTGTCCCTGAACCAGGAGGATGTGGATAGGATCGTCCAGGCCATGGCCCTGGCCGGGCTGGATAAGCACCAGGAGCTGGCCCGTATGGCGGTGGAGGAGACCGGCCGCGGCGTATATGAGGACAAGGTCATCAAAAATATGTTTGCCACCGAATATATCTATCACAGCATCAAGAAGGAAAAGACTGTGGGCATCCTGGAGGAAAACGAGATGGAAGGCTATGTGGAGGTAGCCGAGCCGGTGGGCGTCATCTGCGGTGTCACACCCACCACCAACCCCACCTCCACCACCCTTTTTAAATGTATCATCGCCATGAAAACCCGGAACCCCATCATCTTCGGCTTCCATCCCTCGGCTCAGAAGTGCTCCGCCGAGGCGGCGCGCGTCGTCCGCGACGCAGCCATCCGGGCGGGGGCCCCCGAAAACTGCATCCAGTGGATAGAGACCCCCAGCGTGGAGGCCACCGGCGCTTTGATGCACCATCCCGGCGTGGCCACCATCCTGGCCACCGGCGGCCCCGGCATGGTCAAGGCCGCCTACAGCTGCGGCAAGCCCGCCCTGGGCGTCGGCCCCGGCAACGTCCCCTGCTACATCGAAAAGACCGCCGACCTGGAGCAGGCCTGCACCGACCTGATGATGAGCAAGACCTTTGACAACGGCATGATCTGCGCTTCGGAGCAGGCGGTCATTGTGGATAAGGAACTAAAAGCCCCCTTTGAAGCCTTTATGAAGGCCAACGGCTGCTACTTCCTCAACAAGGAGGAAACCGAGAAGCTTACCGCCTATATGTTCCCCGAAGAGGGGAAAGGGGTCTATGCCCCGGCGGTGGGCAAGTCCGCCAACTGGATCGCCCAGCAGGCGGGGCTGACCGTCCCGGAAAAGACAAAGATCCTCATCGCCCCCCTGCCGGAGCCCAGCGCCAAGTACCGCCTCAGTTACGAGAAGCTGAGCCCCGTGCTGGCCTACTTTGTCGCCAGCGGCCATGACCAGGGCTTCGCTTACGCCAACAAGATGCTGGAGCTGGGCGGCCTTGGCCACTCCGCAGTCATCCATACCCGGGATATGGAGCTGGCCGACCGGTACGGCGTGGCCATGAAGGTGGGCCGGGTCATCGTCAACAGCCCCTCCAGCCAGGGCGCCATCGGCGACATCTACAACACCAATACCCCCTCCCTGACCCTGGGCTGCGGTTCCTATGGCAAAAACAGCGTCTCCCAGAATGTCAGCACCGTCAACCTCATCAACAAAAAGCGGGTTGCCAAAAGGAGGGTCAATATGCAGTGGTTCAAGATCCCTCCCAAGATCTACTTTGAGGAGGATTCCATCCAGTACCTGGAGAAAATGCCGGACATCAGCCGGGCCTTTATCGTCACCGATCCCATGATGGTCAAGCTGGGCAATGTGGACAAGATCCTGTACTACCTGCGCAAGCGCCCCGACTACTGCCACAGCGAGATATTCTCCGATGTGGAAAGCGACCCCAGCGTGGAGTGCATCATGCGGGGCGTGGCCGCCATGAACGCCTTCCAGCCCGATGTCATCATCGCCATCGGCGGCGGCAGCGCCATCGATGCGGCCAAGGGCATGTGGCTCTTCTATGAGCATCCGGATACCAGCTTTGACGGCCTGCGCCAGAGGTTCCTGGACATCCGCAAGCGGGCTTTCCACTTCCCCAAGCTGGGCGCCAAGACCAAGCTGGTGGCCATCCCCACCACTTCCGGCACCGGCAGCGAGGTGACCAACTTCTCGGTGATCACCGACAAGCAGAACGGCAACGTCAAGTACCCTCTGGCGGACTACGAGCTGACCCCCGACGTGGCCATCATCGACCCCCAGTTCTGCACCTCCATGCCCAAGAGCATCACTGCGGACACCGGCCTGGATGTCCTCACCCACGCCATCGAAGCCTATGTTTCGGTCATGGCCAGCGACTACACCGACGGTCTGGCCCTCCACGCCATCGGCATGGTCTTTGAATACCTGCCCAGAGCCTATGAGAACGGCCAGGACAAGGAAGCCCGGGAGAAAATGCACAACGCCAGCGCCATCGCCGGCATGTCCTTTGCCAACGCCTTCCTGGGGCTCAACCACTCCATGGCCCACAAGCTGGGCGGCGAGTACCACATCCCCCACGGCCGTGCCAACGCCATTCTGCTGCCCTATGTCATCCGCTACAATGCCCAAAAGCCCACCAAGTTTGCGGCCTTCCCCAAGTACCGCAAGTATATTGCCGACGAGAAATATGCCAAGATCGCCCGGTACCTGGGCCTGCCGGCCTCCACCACCCAGGAGGGCGTGGAGAGCCTGATCCAGGCCATCAAGGACCTATCCAAACAGCTTGGACGGCCCATGACCATCCGGGAATGCGGCGTCAACGAGCAGGAATTCCTCTCCAAGCTGGAGGGCCTCAGCTACAAGGCCTTTGAGGACCAGTGCACCGTGGCCAACCCCGTCTATCCCCTGGTCAGCGAGATCGAGGAGCTGTACAAGGAAGCCTATTACGGCGAGAAATAAGCAGAGACCCAAGGGCCTCCTTCCGGGAATACCGGAGGGGGCCCAGCTTTTATGTCGGAAGCCGCCACCCGCGCCCGAGGAGGTATCCCGGCAAAAATGCTTCGGCGCAGGCAGCCGGCGGGGCGCCCCCTTTTGCCGGTGCGGCTGGGGAGTGCGTATCCGGGCCGGAGAGGAGAAACCCCCATGCCGCAGCCCGCAGGGGAGGCGATACAGGATGAAATTTTGACGCGCCTGGGGAGCCTCCGGAACCCGGATGCTTCGGGGTCCCTTCGGGCCTTTGGGCAAAGTGGAGATTTGACGATAAAATTTTGCTGATTCTGTTGACAAAACCATACTGTGGAGGTATACTTAGCGAAACATTACAGAAAAGGAGCTGAATCGCTGTGAAAATTGCTAAGAACTTGACCCAGCTGGTAGGAAACACCCCTCTGATGGAGCTGGGAAATTACTCCGCCGCCCAGGGCCTGGAAAGGCCGCTCGTTGCCAAGCTGGAGTCCTTCAATCCCCTCTCTTCCGCCAAGGACCGCGTGGGGGTGGCCCTCATCCGGGATGCCGAGGAAAAAGGTTTGGTGGGGAAGGACACTCTCATCATCGAGCCCACCAGCGGCAATACCGGCATCGCCCTGGCCTTTGCCGCGGCGGCCAAGGGCTACCGCCTG
Organism: Bacillota bacterium; assembly: GCA_023451415.1. Taxonomy (GTDB): domain Bacteria; phylum Bacillota; class Clostridia; order Oscillospirales; family Ruminococcaceae; genus Angelakisella. The sequence continues at coordinate 4,632 of JAEXZK010000228.1, forward strand.
ATCCTTACCATGCCGGAGACCATGAGCGCGGAGCGCAGGAATCTCCTCAAAGCCCTGGGGGCCCAGCTGATTCTCACAGAGGGCTCCAAGGGGATGCAGGGGGCCATCGACAAGGCTGAAGAGCTCCACCGGCAGTACCCCGACTCCTTCATCCCCGGGCAGTTTACCAATCCGGCCAACCCGGCGGCGCACCTGGCCTCCACCGGCCCGGAAATCTGGCGGGATACCGACGGCCAGGTGGATCTCTTCGTGGCCGGAGTAGGTACGGGAGGCACCATCACCGGGGTGGGCAGGTATCTGAAAAGCCAGAACCCCGGCGTGCGGGTGGCCGCGGTGGAACCGGCGTCATCGCCGCTGCTGTCCGGCGGCACGGCGGGGCCCCATGGCATCCAGGGGATCGGCGCCAACTTTATTCCCAAAGTGCTGGATACCGGCGTCTACGACCAGGTGGTGAAGGTGGAGGACGCCGATGCCAAAGCCACCGCCCGGGAGCTGTCCCGGACGGAGGGCTTGCTGTCCGGCATTTCCTCCGGAGCCGCCGTGTGGGCGGCCACACAGCTGGCACGCCTGCCGGAGAACCGGAACAAACTCATTGTGGTGCTCCTGCCCGACACCGGCGAGCGCTATCTTTCCACCGGCATTTTTGATTAAAGGGCTTTCAAACTTCTGAGGTTACCCTTGATTGACGAAGGGAAACCCAGTTTTTCCGGGCGAAAACAGCGGATGACATCGTTGTCCTTGTTGCCGGGCTGCAGCCCGGCTGCCTCGTCCGCCTTGCCACCCACCGTTTTTCCTCCCGAAAAACTCCAAGGGACCTGCCGGCGATGGAAAACTGGGGCTGGCAAGGCCGCAGGGCAGGCTTGCTGGCGCAAACCGAACCCGAGAACGCAGCCAGCGCCAATGGAGGCCCATGACAGGCGTATTGCCTCTTGTACACTGCACAGGAGGGCAATATTGGCAGTACAGCGGCTTTCCTCGGCAGAGTTCATATAGCAGGACATATCCGTATTTTCAATTCGCTTTACTTGGCATTGGCAGGAAGCAAATCAAAATCTATATAGCACTTCATGCAGCGAACCGTGTTCCAAAATTTACGCCCGCCCCGGAGAAGCTTCCCGGGACGGGCGGTTTTGCATAGTTACTTCTTTTCTTCCATTTGGGCCAGGCGTTCCTCCAGCTGGGTGATCCGGGTGGTAAGACGGAGAAGCTCCTGCGCCACGGGATCGGGGATGTGGACCTGGTCCAGCTGGGAGTTATCGATGCGCATGCCGTCGCCGCAGCGGACAGCCTTGGCGGGGACGCCCACCGCCGTGCAGCCCTCGTCCAGGGCGGTGAGCAGGACGGCGCCAGCCGCCACCTTGCAGTTATCCCCCACGGTAAAAGGGCCCAGGATCTTGGCCCCGGCTCCCACCAGGACGTTTTTGCCCAGGGTGGGGTGGCGC
>JAEXZK010000255.1 GCA_023451415.1 Bacillota bacterium
GTCTGGAGCAGCTCAACAAAATGAAAGAGGACGGCACCTTTGACCGCCTGACCAAGAAAGAAGCCGCCAAGCTCTCCCTGGAGATCGAGAAGCTGGAGAAATTCCTGGGCGGTATCAAGAACATGAACAAGCTCCCCGGCGCCCTGTTCATCGTTGACCCCCGCAAGGAGCGCATCGCTGTTTCCGAGGCCCGGAAGCTGGGTATCCCCATCGTAGCCATTGTCGATACCAACTGCGATCCTGATGAGATCGATTATGTCATCCCCGGCAACGACGACGCCATCCGCGCTGTCAAGCTCATTTCCCAGACTATGGCTGACGCCATCATCGAGGGCCGTCAGGGCGCTCAGGGCGCTGCCGAAGCTGAGGCTGAGGCTGCCGAAGCCGCAGAGGAAAACGCTGCCGGCTGATCCACTTTTAAACATGTTCCAGAGCAATGCCCGGATGGAAGTTCGGGCATTTGTTCGGTAGAAGATACTGCATTATCCAGTTGAAGATGAAGATACAGGAGGCAATATTTATGGCTTTTACAGCAAAGGACGTACAGAATCTCCGTGAGAAGACCGGCTGCGGCATGATGGACTGCAAAAAGGCCCTGACCGACGCGGGCGGCGATATGGACAAGGCTGTCGAGCTGCTCCGTGAAAAGGGCCTGGCCGCTGCCGCCAAGAAGGCTGGCCGCATCGCCGCCGAGGGCGTTGTCTGTGCCATTGTGGACGAGGCCAAAAAGGTTGGCGCCATCATCGAGGTCAACTCCGAGACCGACTTTGTGGCCAAGAACGCTGACTTCAACGCCTTTGTCGAGGCCTGCGCCAAGACCGTTATCGCTGAAAATCCCGCCGACCTGGCCGCTCTGATGGCCTGCAAGATCGCTGGCGGCACCGATACTGTGGAAGAGGCCCTCCGGGAGAAGATCCTGACCATCGGCGAAAATCTGAAGATCCGCCGCTTTGAGCGCTACGAAGGCGATATCGTTACCTACATCCATGGCGGCGGCCGCATCGGCGTTATGGTCCTCTTTGAGGCTCCCACCGTTTCCGGTAAGGACGAGTTTAAGACCTACGCCAAGGATGTGGCGATGCAGATTGCCGCTGTCACTCCCACCTATGTGTGCAAAGAGGACGTGCCCGCCGAGGTGGTAGAGAAGGAGAAGGAGATCCTCACCGTCCAGGCCATTACGAGGGCAAGCCCGCCAACATTGCCGAAAAGATGGTAATGGGCCGCATCAACAAGTACTACAAAGAAGTTTGCCTGCTGGAGCAGCCCTTCGTCAAGAACGGCGATATCAGCGTGGGCAAGTTCACCCAGGATACCGCCAAAGAACTGGGCGGCGACATCAAGGTTATTAAGTTTGTCCGCTTTGAGAAGGGCGAGGGCCTGGAGAAGCGCGAGGAGAACTTTGCCGAGGAGATCGCTAAGCAGCTGGGCAAATAAGCCTTTGCCGGTGTTCCGCCGAAAATATTCCCAATGAAGCAGAAGAGAGCATCAGGACCGAGAGGTTTTGGTGCTCTTTTTATCATTAGACTTTCCGGCTATGCCGGGAGATCCGGGGGAATGTGAGAGCTTTTTCACAATTTGGAGAGGGCGGGGGGCTTCTGCATTGTGGAAACGTATCGGCGGACACCATGGCCGTCAGCCATTCCCAAAATAATCTACAGCTCTTTTGGTGGACAGTTCGGGGAATTGGGTGTATAATCCATGATGGATTCTATGGGCTGCGGCCTTTGAGCAGGGAAAGGAATGGTCGAGTAATGAGGGAAATCAGCGCCCGGCAGGTTACCGAAACGGTAAAACGCTTGTGCATTGAGGCAAACTACCATCTCCCCAAGGATGTAAAGGAGAGGATTACAGAGTGCAGGGCCTGTGAGGATTGGGATGCGGCAGCTGGTGTTTTGGACCGGATCATCGAGAATTATGGGATCGCTGATGCAAAGGATATGCCCGTCTGCCAGGACACCGGCATGGCCTGTGTCTTTTTGGAGATTGGCCAGGAGGTGCACGTCAGCGGCGACCTGGAGGCGGCGATCCATGAAGGCGTCCGCCAGGGATATGCGGAGGGTTATCTGCGCAAGTCGGTGGTTCGGGACCCCGTACGCAGGGGAAACACCGGAGACAATACCCCCGCCATGATCTATTATGATATCCGGCCGGGAGACCAGATGAAAATCACGGTGGCACCCAAGGGCTTTGGCAGTGAAAACATGAGCCAGGTGGGGATGCTTCGTCCCTCCGACGGCCTGGAAGGGATCAAAAACTTTATTTTGAAGGTGGTTGAGGACGCGGGGCCGAACCCCTGCCCACCGATTGTGGTGGGAGTCGGCATTGGCGGGACCTTCGACAAAGCGGCACTCCTGGCCAAGAAAGCGCTGATGCGCCCCCTGGATGTTCCCAACGAAGACCCCTACTATGCGGACCTGGAGCGTGAGATGCTGGAAAGAATCAATGCTTTGGGCATCGGCCCCCAGGGGCTTGGGGGCAGGACCACCGCCTTGGGTGTCAATGTGGAGACGATGCCCACCCATATTGCCGGGATGCCGGTGGCTGTCAATATTAACTGCCATGTCACCCGTCATAAATCGGAGGTGCTCTGACC
>JAEXZK010000288.1 GCA_023451415.1 Bacillota bacterium
CTTTTCCCAGTGTCCCGAGGCCATGGAAAACACGGAAAAAATTGCGCAGCTGTGTAATCTGGAGTTCCAGTTCGGGGTCCACCACCTGCCGGAGTTCAAGCTCCCGGAGGGGGAGACCGACGGAGATTCCTATTTTGGACGGCTGTGTATCGAGGGTTTCCGGCGCCGCTACCCGGACGGAGGGGCGGGGTATGAGGAGCGTCTGCGCAGCGAGATGGACATGATCCGCCGGATGGGGTTTGTGGATTACTTCCTCATCGTGTCCGACTTCATCGGCTACGCCAAGTCCCACGGGATTCCCGTGGGGCCGGGGCGGGGTTCGGCGGCGGGAAGTATGGTGTCCTACTGCATGAATATTACCGATGTGGACCCCATGAAATACTCCCTCTACTTCGAGCGCTTCCTCAACCCGGAGCGCATCTCCATGCCGGACATCGACATCGACTTCTGCTATGTCCGCCGCCAGGAGGTCATTGACTATGTGGTGGGGAAGTACGGCGCGGATCATGTGGCCCAGATCGTCACCTTCGGCACCATGGCGGCCCGGGGCGCCATCCGGGATGTGGGCCGGGCCCTGGGGATGAGCTATCCCCAGGTGGACCAGGTGGCAAAGCTTATACCCATGGAGCTGCATATCACCATCGACAAGGCCTACAACGCCTCCAAGGAGCTGCGGACCCTCTGTGAGAGCGACCCGCAGGTTGCCCAGCTCATCGATATGGCCAAGCGGGTGGAAGGGATGCCCCGCCACGCCTCTACCCATGCCGCCGGCGTGGTCATCACCAGGGACGCGGTGGATACCTACGTCCCTCTTTCCACCAACGACGGGTCCATCGTCACCCAGTTTACCATGACCACCCTGGAGGAGCTGGGGCTGCTGAAGATGGACTTCCTGGGGCTGCGCAACCTGACGGTCATCGCCGACGCCCAAAAGATGATCTGCCGCCATACCCCGCAGTTCGATATGGATAAGATCGATTATGAGGATAAGGCAGTTTTTGAAATGCTGTCCTCCGGGGCCACCGGGGGCGTCTTCCAGTTTGAATCGGGCGGTATGCGCCGGATGCTCACCCAGCTGCGGCCGGAATCGGTGGAAGACCTCATCGCCGCCATTTCTCTCTACCGCCCCGGGCCCATGGAGTCCATCCCCAAGTATATCAGCAACCGCCACAACCCCGCTCAGATCACCTACCGCACCCCGCAGCTCAAGCCCATCCTGGACGTCACCTACGGGTGCATTGTCTACCAGGAACAGGTGATGCAGATCTGCCGGGAGCTGGGCGGGTACAGCCTGGGGCAGGCCGATCTGGTCCGGAGGGCCATGAGCAAGAAAAAAGCCGACGTTATGGAGAAGGAGCGGGTCAACTTTATCGCGGGCTGTGCCGCAAACGGCATTGCTGAAAGCGCGGCCAACGCCATTTTTGATGAAATGAGCTCCTTTGCGGCCTACGCCTTCAACAAATCCCACGCCGCCGCCTATGCTGTGGTGGCTTATCAAACCGCATGGCTCAAGTGCCACTACCCCAAGGAATACATGGCGGCGCTTCTCACCAGTATCCTGGACAGCACCGATAAGGTGACCGAGTATATTGAGGAATGCGGGCGGCTGGGCATCAGGGTCCTTCCCCCGGATATCAACGAAAGCGACGAGGGCTTCACCGTCACCCAGCAGGGCATACGCTTCGGCCTGCTGGCTGTCAAGAACCTGGGAGCGGGCGTTATCCGCCAGATCGTTGCCCAGCGGGAAGAACGCCCATTTGAAAGCTTTTTTGATTTTTACAAGCGCCTTTTCTCCACCGACCTCAACAAGCGTTCCATGGAGAGCCTTATTAAAAGCGGCGCCCTGGACAGCCTGGGGGGGACCCGGCGGCAGATGCTCCTGCATTTCCCCGATGTGGGGGAGGTCCTGGCCGGAGAGCTGCGGTGGCAGTCCACCGGCCAGCAAAGCCTTTTTGGCGAAGAGACCCTGGACGAGGCGGCGCTGCTCCCTCCGGAGGAGGAATTCCCACCCTTCCAGCTGCTGGAGATGGAAAAGGAAGTCACCGGCCTTTACATGTCCGGCCATCCCATGAACCAGTATGAGGATTTGTATGCTACCTATGGGGCCGTCAAACTGGGCCGCCTTACGGACAGCGAGTCCAACCAGCAGTATGACAATCAGGTGGTTGACATCCTGGGTATCATCACCGGCAAACGGCTCAAACTAACCAAGCAGGGGGGCAATATGGCCTTTCTCCAGGTGGAAGACAGCACATCGGCCATCGAGTCCCTGGTATTTTCCCGGGTATACGAGGAATGCTCGGCCAAGCTGAACGTGGGGACGCCGGTTTTCTTGCGGGGGCGGCTCTCGGTCCGGGAGGAGGAATCCCCCAAGCTGATCCTGGAGCAGGTGCTGACTGTGGAAGAACGGCAGGGTGGAAAGAGCTTTTCCCAATCGCGGCGTCAGAACGGCTATGGGGCGTCCGGGGGAGAGCGCCCGGCGCCCGCGGCTCCGGTCCGGCCTCAGAAACCGCCGGCGGAGAGCGGGGAAGGGGCGGGAAACAAGCTCCTGTCCGCCAAGGCCGGGGTCTACCTGAGGGTGGACTCCATGACAGGACCGGCCATGGACAAGATCAAGCAGCTCCTGGGGATATTTGACGGACCCATGCCCGTATACTTCCGGGCCCTGGACACCGGAAAGATGCTGAAAGCCCCCCGGGAGATGTGGGTGGACCCCAACAGCTTCCTGTTGGATGAGCTGGAAAAGCTGCTGGGTGTCGAAAATGTAAAAAAATTGGATTGACCAGGGCACAAATTAGTGGATTTCAAGCCTATACACCGGGAAGTATTCATACTAGAATGGACTTGCAGAATCAGAAAATAGGGGTAGGAGGCACTTTTATGGAGATTCAGAAGAAGGTCATCGGCGTCCTCACCAGCGGCGGCGACGCCCCCGGGATGAACGCCGCCATCCGCGCCGTGGTGCGCGCCGGTATTGAGAAGGGTCACCGCGTTGTGGGAATCCGCCGGGGTTACCAGGGCCTGCTCAATAAGGACGTGGAGGAGATGAGTCTCCGCAGCGTCTGCGATATCATCCAGCGGGGCGGCACCATGCTCTTTACCGCCCGTTCCCCCGAATTCCGCACCGAGGCCGGTGTGGACAAGGCAGTGGCCCACTGCCATGAGCTGGGCCTGGACGGCCTGGTGGTCATCGGCGGCGACGGTTCCTTCCGGGGCGCCCGGGACCTGTCCAACAAGGGCATCCCCTGCATCGGGCTGCCCGGCACCATCGACAACGACATTGCCTCCACCGAATACACCATTGGCTTCGATACCGCTGTCAATACTGTGGTGGAGAACATCGACCGCCTGCGGGATACCTCCCAATCCCACGACCGTTGCTCCGTGGTGGAGGTCATGGGCCGCCGGGCCGGGCATATCGCCCTCCATGCCGGCATTTCCTGCGGTGCGATCTCCATCCTCATCCCCGAGCGGGAGTTTAACATCGATGTGGATGTTATCGACCGGATGCGCGCCACCCTCAAGACCGGCAAACAGCACTTCATCGTTATTGTGGCCGAGGGCGTGGGGGACAGCAAGCGGATTTGCGAATATAT
>JAEXZK010000022.1 GCA_023451415.1 Bacillota bacterium
CGGATATCGATCTTCCAGCCGGTGAGCTTGGCGGCCAGCCGGGCGTTCTGCCCCTTGTTGCCGATGGCCAGGCTCAGTTGATGGTCGGGCACGGTCACCCGGCAGCTCCTGGCGGCCTCGTCCACAATCTCCACCGAAAGGACGGTGGCCGGGGAAAGGGCTGCGGAAACAAACTCCGCGGGGTCGTCGCTGTATTTGATGACGTCGATCTTCTCGCCGCCCAGTTCATCCACGATGCTGGAGACACGGGCGCCCTTGGGACCGATGCAGGAACCCACGGGGTCCACATCCTCGTCCCGGCTGTACACGGCCAGCTTGGTGCGGCTGCCCGCCTCCCGGGAGATGGCCTTGATCTCCACCACGCCGTCATAGATCTCGGGCACCTGCATCTCGAACAGGCGCTTGACCAGGCCCGGGTGGGTCCGGGAGATCATCAGGCGGGGGCCCTTTTCGCCGTTCTGGACGTCCACCACATAAACACGGATCTTCATGCCGTCCGCCAGCTCCTCGCCGGGGACCTGCTCGCTCTTGGGCAGAATGGCTTCGGAGTTTCCGATCTCCAGGGTCACGCTGCCCCGCTTGGGGTCGGAGCGCAGGACGGTGGCGGTGACGATATCGTGCTGGCGGCTCTGATACTCCTGGAGGAGCAGGCCCTTTTCCGCCTCGCGGATGCCCTGGCGGATGACATGCTTGGCCGACTGGGCCGCAATCCGTCCAAATTTCTTGGGCTCCAGGGGAATCTCCACCATGTCGCCCACCTTGGCTCTTTTATTATACTTCACAGCGTCCTGGACGGTGATCTCGGTGTAGGGGTCCTCCACTTCCTCCACCACCGCTTTGCGCAGCGCCACATAAAAGGTTTTGGTCTCGGGGTCGATCTCCACGATGTTTTCTTCGCTGCCGGCAGGGTCCTTTTTCACCGCGATGGCAATGGCCACTTTGATCTTCTCCACAAGGTATTCCGCGGGAATGCCTTATTCCTTCTCCATCAGATACAGGGCGTCAAAGAACTCCTGATTCATTTTCCGTTATCTCCTTCGTCACTATTATACTCTTTGCTGAAATCGTAGTACAGGCGGATAAACGAAGCCTCCGGCCTGCGGAAAGTCATTTCGATATCGTCCTCCAGCAGCATGGTCACTTCTCCGTCCTCATAGCCGGCAAGGGTGCCCACAAAATCCCGGACTCCGTCCACCGGGCGGATAAACCGCACCGACACCATCTGGCCCATGCAGGCTGCAAAATGCCAGTCCCGGGTAAGGGCGCGTTCGATCCCGGGAGAGGACACCTCCAGCGTATAACTCTGGCTGATGGGGTCCGCCTCATCCAGAACCTGGTCCATCCTGCGGCTGAATGCTTCGCAGTCGTTGATATCCACGCCGCCGTCCTTGTCCAGCAGATAACGCAGATACCAGCCGCTTCCTTCTTTTTCAAACACCACGTCCCACAGGCGCAGGCCCAGTTCTTCCAGAACAGGCTGCGCCAGCTGCTCCGCGGTTTGTGCGGTGCTTCCTTTTTTGCTTTCCGCCAAATGTTCTACCCCCTAAAATACCCCTAACATAAAGTAAAGAGCGGGTAACCCCACTCTTTGACTAATCTTCTATCCTAGGGTATTCTACCATACCCCAGGGGAAATTGCAAGGACTTTGCGGAAAAAATAGCCACAGCAGGCCAAAAGGGGCCGTTCCCCTGGCGTTTTCCCGGGAACGGCCCGCTCCCGGCACACCAGGGGCGCAATTATTCTTCCATCTGCTTGCCCAAAAAAGCCGCCGCCGCGCCAATGAGCTTGGTCTCAGCGTCCCCCGCCGTATCGCTGGGCCCCGACATCAGGTACATCACGCTGCCGCAGACGTCGCCGGAGGCGATAATGGGGTACTGCACCAGGGCATAATGCTCCACCCCCTCCACCGGCTGGAGCTTTTTCTCGGTGCCGGTGTAGGTATAGGGCCGGCGGTTTTCAATCATGTCCTCCAGGGAGGCGCTGACCCGGCGCTCGATGATCTCCTTTTTGGAGATGCCGGCGGCGGCCACCACATGATCCCTGTCGCAGATGACCACAGGGTATCCTCCGGTCTTGTACAGCACCTCGCTGTACGCGGCGGCAAAATTGCCCAGCTCCCCAATAGGGGAATATTTCTTAAAAATCACTTCTCCGTCGTTATCGGTGAATATTTCCAGGGGGTCGCCTTCCCGGATGCGCATGGTCCTGCGGATCTCCTTGGGGATGACAACGCGTCCCAGGTCGTCGATTCTTCTTACGATTCCAGTGGCCTTCATGCTCTGATTTTCCTCCTATATATTAAAGAATCATCCATTTTGCTGCTGTTTGAGTTTTGGGATTGCTTCTATTATTTGTTGCATCAGAAAATTTATTCCGATAAATAGTGCCGGTATAAAACTTCACATATGACGCCGGTTCCCTCATCCGGGGCAAAATCCGGCGCTAAAATGAATCTTTCCGCACATCTGTAAATATTTGGAAGGTGTTAAAACGCTTTTGCGCAATTTTTAAAAAAAGTTTAATCTCCGCTTTCAAATTTACAAAAAAATTGAGTCTCCCATCATTTTATATATAAAAAATATACTAATTTTATTCAAATAGTTTATTGAAAATCATTTTATTTCATATATAATTAAAGATATAGTCATTAAAATTGGTTAACCAAAATAAAGAGTTTTAAGCATGAGGAATTTTGAGGAGGAAGGAGGTCCGCCCTGATCATTTTGAGAGGCATTCCACAACCATAGTCAAACCGAATCCCTTAAAAAAAAGAAAGGTGGATTACTTATGACACTGAACAGCTTGTTCTACGACGTGATGTGGATCGGCATTTACCTGATCATCGGCTTTATCGTCCGCGAGGTCGTCAAGCCTCTGCAGCGCTGGTTCCTGCCTTCTTCCGTCATCGGCGGAATCATCGCTCTGCTGCTGGGCCCCCAGCTGCTTAACATCGCCCCTATCCCTGAGTCTTTCCCCGACTTCAACGCCGTTATGATGCGCATCATCATGACCTGTGTGGTCCTGGGTGTTGGCTTCACTCTGAAAAAGGTTAAGGATCATCTGGACTACACCTTTGCCAACACCTTCCTCTATGGTTCTCAGATGGTCGTGGGCATCGTGATTGCTATGGTGTGCGCCGGTATCTGGACTGGTATGCCCGAAGGCTGGGGCATCCTGGGTACCTTCGCCTACTTTGGCAGCCACGGCGGCGTTGCGGCTGCCGGCCAGGTTCTGGAGGACATGGGCAGCAACGGCGCTATTGGCATCGGCCTCATCCTGGCCACCGGCGGCCTGATCTTCTCTATGACCGCAGGTATGGCGGTGGTCAACTACGGCGTCCGCAAGGGCTGGGCTAAATTCGTCAAGAACGTTCAGACACAGCCCGAGTATTTCTATCGCGGCATCCTGCCCGAGGATAAGCGCGAATCTATCGGCAGGACCACCACCACCGGCATCAGCATCAACCCCATTGCGCTCCATCTGGGCATTATCATGATTGCCTATGTCATCGGCTATGTTATCTTTGCCAAGCTTCTGGTTCCCTTCTTCCCTGTTCTGGGCAAGATCAACGCCATGATGTACGGCCTGGTGGGCGGCATCATCCTGTGGCCCATTATGCGCGCCCTTAAGCTGGATGGCTACTGCGACAAAAAGATTTTCGATCAGATCAGCGGCTTCTGCCTGGAGATCCTGATTCTCACCTCTATGGCCACTCTCCAGCTGGATCTGGTCAGCAAGTACTTTGTCCCCCTGCTTCTCCATATCCTCATCTCCTGCATTCTCACCACTCTCTTCTGCATCTGGTACTTCAAAAAGGTCGGCAACGACCAGTGGTTTGAGAAGTGCGTCATGGTCATTGGCACCTGCACCGGTTCCAGCCCCAACGGCCTGGCTCTGGTCCGCGCCATCGATCCCAACTCCCAGGCCGTGGCGCCCGAAGCCCATGGTGTTTACAACGCCCTGTTCTGGTGGAACAACCTGCTTACCCCCATTCTCCCCGCATTGCTGCTCACCAACTTTGCCCTGACAATGGGGATCTCCTGGGCCTTTGCTCTCGTATCCATCCTGTTGATGCTTATCGTCTTCCCTCAGCTGCGCGGCAAGAGCAAGGTCAAGGCCTGATTCGGGCACAAATCTCTCAATGGAGGCTTATCAGCATTGGAACAGTTTAAAATTTCCGCCACCGGATTATCCATCAATTACATGCCGGAGTATCTGGCGCAGGAGCTGGGGTACTTTGAGGAGGAGGGCCTTCAGGTCTCCTCCTATGTCCCCACCCCCTGGACCAAGGTCCTCACCGACATCGACTCCGGGGAGTACCAGGCCGTCGTAGGCGGCGTCTGGGTCCCCTCCATCTACAACAGCTGGGTCAAGCAGTACCGGGCCTTTGCCAAGGTTGCCTCCCGCTGCCCCATGGTCTTGGTTTCCCGCACCCCTGTGGAGGAGTTCTCCTGGAAGTTCCTGGAGGACAAGACCGTCCTGGCCAGCGGCGGCAACGGCGCCAGCCCCGGCCTCTTCCTGGAGGGCTGCGCCCGGGAGGGCGGCGCGGACATGTCCCGGGTCCACTTTGTCCCCAACTTCACCGCGCCCATGCTCTATGAGCTTTTCCAGGGCGGCCTGGGAGACATCATCATGCTCAAGGGGGATCTGGCCGCCCAGATGGTGGCCTCGGGCAAGGGCTACGCCATCGCCGATATCGGCAACATCGGCGGTCCCGTCCCCTGGAGCGTCTACTACTCCACCACGGAGTTCCTGGAGGAGCACGGCGACCTGGCCGGCCGCTTCACCACCGCCCTCCAGAAGGCCACCACATGGCTGCTGGCTCACGACGGCTACGCCTGCCGGGAAATCCTGGCCCGCAACTGGCCCAAGGTGCAGCTGGACAAGGCTATCGCCATCGTGGACGAGTACATCGCCATGGGCATGTGGGACCCCACCGTCTCCATCAAGGAAGAGCCTCTGGCCCGCTGGGAGCGGTTCCAGGCGGAAGGACGGGTTATCCCCGCCCCCGTGCCCTATGACAAAGTGGTCGATCCCCGGCCGTTCCAGTACGCTGCCAGCCGCTTAGGTCTCTGAATCAAAGGCCCTCGCCGGCCTTATTGTAAGAAAGGATGTGCTGTTTTGGATCATTTTCATGTTTCCGCCACCGGCCTGTCCATGAACTATCTGCCTCAGTAC
>JAEXZK010000068.1 GCA_023451415.1 Bacillota bacterium
TTCCCGCCTTTGTAGCTGAACTGGGCCGCGGAGCCCAGATTGCCCGGGAAATGATCGATGTGGCCAAATATGGCATCCGGAACATCCTGGCGGCCATGAACATCCTGCCCGCCAAGGAGCCGGTATCCTTCCCCCAGCAGATTATCATTACCGACCGCGAATTTATGCGGATTGACCAGGGCGGCTTTATGACCATGAGTGTCAAGGCGGGGGATATCGTCCCTGCCGGCGGCGAGATCGCCCAGGTCCATTACTTTGGCGAGGAGGTCCACTCCTTCAAGACCGCCCGCCGCTGCCTGGTGCTCTTTACCCACATCTGCCCTGCGGTCAACGACGGCGATTTTGTCGCCATGGTTGGCTACGAATGGCACGACTACAAATAAAGCCTTCTCTCATTTATGGCCTGCGGCTTGGCAGGATGCTCGCAAAACAGCAAGACCGGGGAAACCATAACTTGGTTTCCCCGGTCTTGCTTTGTGCCTTACACGGTCTCCCCATCGGCCCTGCCTTTTTCCCAGAAGGGGCGGCGGGGCAGGGCCCCCGCCCCTTTTCTCAGGCTGTGCAGACGCAGGATTATTTTACCAGCGCCTTGGCAAACCGGGCGATGTCCTCCATGGTCTCGGCATAATCCCGCTTGCTGCGGTGCTTGGCCTCGGAGAAGGGCACCGCCACCCGGTTGATGCTGAACACGGCGGTGACGCCGGTGTCGTAGACCTTCTCGATGCCGTCGCCCACGTCTCCCACCACGGCTACCACAGGCTTCTGCTGGCGCTTGGCCCGGCCGGCGATGCCCACAACCACCTTGCCCCGGAGGCTCTGGGAATCCAGCTTGCCCTCGCCGGTGATAATGAGGTCGGCGTCGGAGATGACCTTGTCAAAGTCCACCGCGTCCAGGACAGTCTCGATGCCCGCCTTAAGCTGGCCGCCCAGGAGGGCCACCATGCCCGCGCCCATGCCGCCGGCCGCGCCGCCGCCGGGCAGGGTGCTGATGTCGATCCCCAGGGACTTCTGGATGGCCTTGTCAAAAGCCCGGAGCTGCTGGTCCAGCTGCTCCACCATGGCGGGGTCGGCGCCCTTCTGGGGCCCAAAAACATAGGCCGCTCCTGTGGGGCCCCACAGGGGGTTGTCTATGTCGTACATGACGGTGATCTTGCAGCCCTTGAGGAGCTCCTTGGCGGCGGAGACATCAATGGAGTCGATCTCCCCCAGGGTAAAGCCGGTGGGGACAAACTCCTCGCCCTTGGCGTTGCGGAATACCACCCCCGCGCCCGCGGCGCAGCCCGCACCGCCGTCGTTGGTGCAGCTGCCGCCCAGGCCCAGGATGATCTCCTTGCAGCCGCTCTGGGCGGCATGGCGGATCATCTCACCCACGCCGTAGGTGGTGGTGGCGCCGGGATTCTTACGATCCTCCACCATGGGCAGGCCGGCGGCGGCGGCCATCTCGATTACCGCCATATCGCCGATGCGGGCGTAGAAGCTGTCAATCTTCTCAAAATAGGGGCCGCTGACGGTGACAGGGACCTTTTCCCCGCCGATGGCGTAGAGGAAGCACTCCACCGTGCCCTCGCCGCCGTCCGCCACGGGGATGCCCACCACCTGGCAATCGGGGAAGTGCCGGGTGAAGGCCTTTTTGATCATCTCGCAGGTTTCAATGGAGCTGATGGTTCCCTTAAAGGAGTCGGAAATCGCAATGACCTTTTTCATGTTATCTGTTCGTCCTTTCTCCGGATGATAATATACTAGAGAGCGTCTCGGCCCGGGCCCCGGCCGTGGAGCAGGAGGTAAAGGATAAAATCCCGCTGGAAGCGGTTCTCCCCCTCCAGCCCGGCCAGCTCGGTGAGGCGTTTCATACGGTAGACCATGGTGTTCTTATGGATATGGATGGCCTCGGAGGCCTTCTGGATATTCATGTCGTTGGCAAAGTAGGCGGTGATGGTCTCCAGGACCCATTCCTCCCCCTGGCCCTGTTCAAAGAGCCTGCGCCGGATAGAGCCCAGCATCCGGTCCGCCTCGTCGGGAGGGATGCACCAGATGAGGGAGTCCACCCGGGCGGAAAGTTCCGCCAGGTTGTGGACACCGCTGGGGTAGATGGCGCAGAGGCGGGAAGCCTCATTGTAGGACCAGGCGTAGCCCCTGGCTCCCCGTCCCCGGTAGACGCCGCCGAAGGCTGTTTTTACCCCCAGCCCCAGGTGCTCCTCCACAGAACGGCTCAGCCGCTGGAGGTAGCCGCTGTCCATGGGGTCGGCGCCCCCCCGCCACAGCTTGAAGATGACATATTCCTGATGGATCATGCCGTAAAGGTCCTCGCCCGGCAGCACAAGCCCCTGGCGGAGGAGGTGCTTCTCGATTTTTTCAAAGCTCTCCACCATGGCCGAGGTCTCCCGCGGCAGCTCCGCCAGGCCGATGACGGCGGCGCGGCGGTCGGCCTCGCAGTCCAGGTTGAGGAGGAGGAACTCCTCGCTCATCTCCTGGGGGGTGATCTCGTCGGGATGGCGGACCATCCGGTGGATGAGCTTCATCCGCAGCTCCCTCTCCACCTGGATTTTTTGGGAGAGGAGGGCCTGCTCAATGGTCAGCTGGACGCAGACACGCACCAGGTTGGCAAAGCCGCGGACCTCCTCCGGGTCCCCCACGATGCCCACGGCCCCCACGGTCTCGCTGTCGATGACAATGGGCATATTGACGCCTGGCTTGGAGCCGGGGTAGCGCCACTGCTGGTCCTGGGCGATCTCCACCGTCCGCCCCAGGCGGATGGCGTCCAGGGCGCCCTTGTGGCTGTCCCCCACCCGCTCCTTTTCGCCCGAGGCAAGGATGACGCCGTGCTGGTTCATGACGTTTACCGAGCGGTTGCCGATGAGCTCCATCATGGCATCCACGATTTTTTGGGCAATTTCCGGGGAAATCATCGGCCGTCCCCTCCTCCCCCCGCTGATGCGGCGGCCAGGGGCCGGTGGTTTTCCTCCCGGGCCTCCTCTTCCGCCGCCCGGGCGGCAGCGGCCCTGGCAAGGCGCCGGGCATCCATGGAAATGAAGAGGGCGGACAGGATGATGCATCCGCAGCCGGCCATGGATTTGACAGAGAGCCTGTCGTGGAAGATCAGGAACCCGGCCACCAGGGAGGTGACGGGCTCGATCATATTGAGGACGGAGGCGGTGACGGGCCCCAGGATCTGGATGCCCATGGTCAGCAGGCAGAGGGCAAAGACGGTGCAAAGCAGGGATATGGTGATGATGGCCAGCCACACCAGGGGGCTGGCAGGCATCCGGAAGGTGCCGGACACCAGGGACTGGGTCCCAAACAGGATGGAGCTGAACAGAGTGACATAAAAGATGATGGTAAAAATGGGAAGGGTGGAAAAGGCGCTCTTCCGGGTGGCGATGACATAGACGGCGTAGGTGACGCCGGAGCTGGCTGCAAAGAGGACGCCCGCCACCGAAAGGCCTCCGCTGAAATCGGCCATCAGCACCAGCCCCCCCACGGCCGCGGCCATGGAAAGGATCTTGAAGAGGGTCTTTTCTTCCTTATAAAGCAGGATCATCACTATTGTGACGAAAAGGGGATATGTAAAATGGAACATGGTGGCCAGACCGATGGGGACGTAGTTATAGGACTGGGTCAGAAGGAAGGCGGTCATGCCGAAGCCGATGATGCCGAAAAAAAGCAGGTGCGTGAACTGGTAGCGGCTGATGCGGAAGGAGATTTTCTTCACCTTCATGATAATAGCCACCGCCAGGCAGGCAAAAAAGAAGCGGAAAAACACAAGGCAGCCGGAAGGAAGGCCGGAGCTGAGCACGATTTTGGAGAAGACGGGAAGCAGCCCGTAGGCCACCGACGAGGCCACCACTGCCAATACGCCCTTAAGCATAATTTCTGACACCATCCAAATTGTATTTTTTACAAAGCTATACCGCCTTTTTTGCTCAAATAACAATGACAGACCTATTATATCAAAGCTGGCGGACGCTTTCATTGTATTATAGCACAAATATCGCAGGGTTTCTACCGGTTAGGCTATCGCCGGGGACAAAAAACATGCCGGGACAGCCATCCCGGCATGTTTTTGTGGAATTACTGCATGACAAACAGCTGGCACCAATAGGTATATTCGCTCCCCTCGTAGACGCCGATGCCGATGCCGGTAAACCTGCCGTCCAGGATATTCCGCCGGTGGTCGGGGGAGGCCATCCAGGCGTCCACCACCTCCCGGGCACTGAGGAAGGCGTTGGCGGAAAATAGATTTTCCCCTACGCCGGGGTAGCTGAGGCCCACCTGGGCAAAAATGGTGTTGAAGCCGGAGCCGTCGGGGCGGGTGTGGGACCAAAGGGTGTCCGCTTCCTCGGCCCGGAGCATGGCGGGGGTGTCCACCACCCCCACATGGCTCAAGGGGGAAAGCCCCTGGGCGGCCCGTTCCTCGTTGGTGAGGCGGATGA
Source organism: Bacillota bacterium (assembly GCA_023451415.1). Lineage (GTDB taxonomy): Bacteria > Bacillota > Clostridia > Oscillospirales > Ruminococcaceae > Angelakisella. The sequence continues at coordinate 4,431 of JAEXZK010000068.1, forward strand.
TCTCGCTGATGACCCCGTCGTAGGCGGAGGTGTCCGCGGCCGACACCTTGAGGGAGCCGCCCGAAGGGGGCGCGGCAGGGGCTGCTTGGACAGCCACCGGGATGATCAGCTCCCCGGCGGCATAACCGGGCGCCAGGGCCCGCACCAGCACGGAAGAAGCCTCCTTGCCCGCGGTGACGGTGAGGATGTTCCCCTCCAGCGCCGCAGCCGCATCTCCCGCGACCTCAGCCTCAAAAACAACGCCGGGAGTCCGGGAGGAGAGGGTGACGGAGGCGGAAGCTCCGCTGGCCAGGGTCAGCCGGGCCTTGTCGGCGGAAATATCGCTGAGGGGCATCACCTCCACCGCAAAGGTAAAAGCAGCATCCTCATATTTGTCGGCAGATGCGGTGACAGTTATTTTCCCGGAGCCTGCCGCCAAAGGCGTGATGGTAAGGGCATCCCCTTCCAGGGCCGCCCCGGCCACCCCGGCGCAGTGGGAGGCATCCGGGGCGAGGAGGGCGCCGGGGGCGCCTGCCTTCACCGTCAGCACCGACGGGCCGTCCCCTTCCGCCAGGAGGAGCTGTGTCTCCTGTTCCAGCGGTTCCGCCTCATCGCCTTCCTCCGACGGAGCGGGGGTGAGGGTCAGCTCCATGGTGTGGAGGGCAACCTCCACCGGCCAGGTGCAGGTCGTTTCCTTATAACCGTCGGCAGAGAAGGTGAGGGACACCTCGCCGCCGTCGGCGCTTTGGAAGGTGACGCTCAGGATGTTGGTTTCCGCGTCCCAGGCGGCCTCACCGGCGTTGGTGACTCCTACGGCGGAGACGGACGCCCCTTCCACCGGCAGCACGACCGGCAGGGAGGCCGGGACATCTATCTCCAGGCGGATGGGGTCCTCCCTGCTGACAATGCCATCCTTTACCACCCCGGGAGCCTTGCCGCCCAGGGTCACCCCCTCCAGCGGCATGTCCTTACAGGCGGTGAGGGCGGACATCGCCAGGGCCGCAGCCAGGAGCAGCGCGATTTTCTTCCGTTTCATGGGATCAGCCCCTTTTTACGATTATTGGCTTGCTCACCGCTCAACTATAACACAAACCGCGATTTTATTGCAAGATTCCAGGCTTTTGTGACAAAAAATCCCCCTGCCCGAAGGGGGGGGAGAGGGGCGTCCGATACCAGGCCCCGTGCTTGAGGCAGGCCCGCAGGCCGCCCTGGCGTCCAGCGCCGCGCCTGTGCGCATGGGGCAGGGCTCCGGCGTAGGCCGTCAGCGCCGGGCCTGGAAAAACTCCCGCAGCAGGGCGGAACATTCCTCCTCCAG
>JAEXZK010000073.1 GCA_023451415.1 Bacillota bacterium
GCGCACCGATGGCAGCTGGGAATCCTCCTGGTACACCCCCAACAGGATCAGTTCCACAATGCTGTCCTCAATCTGCTTGTAAATTGGGATTCTGCTGTGGTAATCCAGTTTGAACACTGCGGTCACCCCTTTGCAATGTTTTATCTGTATTAGTTCGATTAGTACAGTTTGATTATAAACATTCTTTCCCGCCCTGTCAAGGGAATCGGCGCATCCGCCAGCCAATAATTGTAAACAAATTTCTCACCTTTGCTATTTTATTTGACATCCGCTCCCGTGCATAGTAAAATTATTCTGGTATTTTACAGATTTGACGGCTTGGATCGCGGCCGCAGGTCTATACTATAAAATGATAAAAAACGCCGTGTGTGTTTCCCTGCCTGTTTTAAGGAGTGTTTGTGTATGAGAAAGACCAAGATCGTCTGCACACTGGGCCCCGCCTCCACCGATCCGGAGGTTATCCGCCAGATGATGCTGGCGGGCATGAATGTGGCCCGTTTCAATTTCTCCCACGGCTCCCACGAGGAGCATCTGCAAAAGCTGGAGAACATCCGCCGGCTCCGAGCCGAGCTGAACCTGCCCATCGCCACCCTGCTGGACACCAAGGGGCCTGAGATCCGCCTGGGAAAATTTAAGGACGGGCGGGCCGATCTCGCCGCTGGCGAGGAGTTTATCCTCACCACCCGGGAGGTGGAGGGGGACGCCAAGCAGGTTTCCGTCACCTACAAGGACCTTCCCAAGGACGTGAAGGAGGGTTCCCGCATTCTCCTGGACGACGGCCTTATCGAACTGAGGGTCCTGGAGGTTTCCTCCACCGACATCCGCTGTCGGGTGGTCAACAGCGGCAAGATCAGCGACCGCAAGGGGGTCAACCTCCCCGGCGCCCGCCTTTCGATGCCCTACCTCAGCGAGCAGGACCGCAAGGATATCCTCTTTGGCGTGGAGCAGGGCTTTGACTTTATCGCCGCCTCCTTTGTCCGCACCGCGGGGGACGTCCTGGCCATCAAGGAGGTCCTGGCCTCCAAGGCCTGTCACCACATCAAAATTATCGCCAAAATTGAAAACTCCGAGGGTGTAGAGAATATCGACCAGATCCTCAAGACCGCCGACGGCATTATGGTGGCCCGCGGCGACCTGGGGGTGGAGATCGACTTTGAAGAGATCCCCATCCTCCAGAAGATGATGATCAAAAAGTGTTACAGCGCAGGCAAGGTGGTCATTACCGCCACCCAGATGCTGGAAAGCATGATCAACAATCCCCGCCCCACCCGGGCGGAGGCCAACGACGTGGCCAACGCCATCTATGACGGCACCAGCGCCATCATGCTCTCCGGCGAGACCGCCGCAGGCAGATGGCCGGTGGAGGCTGTCCGCACCATGGCCACCATCGCCCAGCGCATCGAGCAGGACATCGACTATGTCAAGCGCTTTAAGGCGCGGCAGGAGGAGGCTTCCCTGAGCATCACCGACGCCATCTCCCACGCCACCGTCACCACAGCCCATGACCTGGGCGCGGCCGCTATCATCCCTGTTTCCAAATCCGGCCGCAGCGCCCGGATGGTGAGCAAATACCGCCCCGGCGTCCCCATCATCGCCTGCACCACCAACGAATTCACCTACCGCCAGCTCAATTTGTCCTGGGGTGTCACCCCGGTGATTATCGACGAGCAGACTACCACCGACCAGCTTTTTGACGCTGCGGTCCAGGGCGCCTACTCCGACAAATGCGGCATCCTCAAGGACGGCGACCTGGTGGTCATCGCGGCCGGGGTCCCTGTGGGCATCTCCGGCAACACCAACCTTATCAAGGTCGCCACTGTGGGCAATTCCCTGCTCTCCGGCCTGGGAGCCAACACCCTTTCCACCGCAGGCGCCGTCTGCGTGGCCCGATCCAACGAGGAGCTTTTTGCCAACTTTAACTTTGGCGACATTATCGTCTGCAAGGACACTTGCGACCTATGGATGAAGATGATGTCCCACGCCTCCGGTATCATCACCGAAGCGGCGGGCATCGGTTCCCACATCGCCTCCGTGGCGGATCAGTTCAGCTTCCCCATCATCACCGGCGCCAAAGGGTGCAGCCGCATCCTGAAGACCGGCATGAACGTGGTGATGGATGCAAAGTGCGGGGTGGTCTCTCCCCTGCCCCCCGACCAAACCAGAAAATAGCGTCAAAAGACCTTTTGGCGTATAGGGCGGCTATAAAAAATAGTGCTTGCGCTATTTTTTGTTTGTATCTGTCCGCTTTGCGGGCGGCGCTTAGATCTTAAAGGCCGCGGGCCGTTCCGGTCCGCATGGCCGCTTTTTATAGCTGAACAACGCTCAGTTATAAAAAAATAATTAGCAGAGGTGTATCTCCATGAATCTGAAAAAGTACGGCAAGACCCTTTTGGCCATGGTCATGGCTATCACCATGGTGCTGGCCCTGGCCGCCTGCGGCGATCCCGAGCCTGCACCTTCTGAGGATGAGAGCTCCAAGACCAGCTCCAGCTCCAAGAGTTCTTCCTCCTCCACCTCCTCCAGCAGCGGCTCCTCCGACAGCAAGCCCCAGATGACCCCCGCCGAAATCCAGAAGCATATGCTCAACGGCATGGTGGCGCACTATGCCAAGAACGAGGACACCGTGGGCTGGATTTATGTCCCCAACACCACCATCGACGAGGTTGTGGTTCAGGCCATCGGCGACAGCAGCAACGACTACTACATGCGCCGCGATAACCTGAAAAATCAGAATTTTGACGGCTGCTACTTTATGGACTTCCGTGCCTACATCGGCAGCCGGGACAAGCTCTCCAAAAACACCGTCATCTACGGTCACAGCATGGACGACAACCCGGAGGGCAAGCTCTTCTCCCAGCTGAAAAAATACCTGGATCTGGACTTTGCCAAGGCAAACCCCTATATCTACTTTTCCACCCCTGAATCGGAAATGGTCTGGCAGATTTTTGCCGTGTTCTACACCGAGGTCGGCTTCAATTACATAGAGCCCAATCCCTCCAACACCGATTTCCTCAACATTATCACCGACGCCCGCAAGAGATCCCAGTTCAACTTTGACGTTGACGTCACCGCCAACGATAAGATCCTTACCCTCTCCACCTGCACCTACCACATCGTGCCCACCTACCCCAACGATTATCGCTATGTGGTGATGGCCAAGCTGCTCCCCAAGGGCACTGAGCCCACCGGCGACGCCGTCAAGGTGGAAGTAAATCCCTCCATCAAGGCGCCTGCAAAGTAATCACTCGTTTTTTGCAAATCAAAATGCCCCTCCTCCGGGATAACCGGGAGAGGGGCATTTTTCTGCACACCACAATTCAAACGCTTGCAGGAGTTGAAGGAAGTTTATTTCTTTTTGACCAGGGTCAATGCCAGGGCGGCAATGCCCATGGTCACCACCGCGGCTGCGCCCAGGCCGCCGCCGGCGCCGGTCTCGGGGTTGGTCTCACTCCCGCTGTTCTGGGAGCCGGAGGAAGAGCTGCTGCCGGAAGTGCTGGAGGAGTTGCCGGAGCTGCTGCCGGAACCGGAGCCGCCCACTTCAACGTCGGTGATCTCCTTGTCGGTGATGACGTAGCGGCCAAGGTCGGAAGGATTGAAGGAAATGGTGCCGGCGGCCTCATCGTACTTGAAGTTCAGCTTGTACAGACGGTTGTCCTGGTATTTGTAGAGGAAGAACTTGCCGCCGAAATCCTGCTCCACATCGGATACGTCGATGGTCAGAGTGCCCTTATCGCTGAACTTGGGCTTGCCCAGGAAGGAAAGGAACTTAAACTGGTTGTCATCGTATTTCTTGACGATCTCCAGGATCGGGGTCTGGGAGCTGTGCAGGTTCAGATCGCCCAGGTCGTTGACCTTGCCGGTGAAGGTCCAGTCGCCGTAGGAGAAAGTCACGGCCTTGTAGTCATTGAGCTTTGCAAATGCCTCCAGCTGTTTGGCGGTCACCACAGGGGTGGAAGGAGGCACTTCCAGGGTGTCACCCTTTTCCAGGCTTTCCAGGGCGCTGTCGTCCAGCTGCGCATAGCCCACGGAGAACTCCAGGTTCACAGAAGCCAGCTCTTTGAGGGGGTTGCGGCTCATGTATCGCACCTTGACGCCCACCTCAGTGGCCTTGGGGGCATGGTTGCTGGCGGTGGTGAAGGTCAGGTAATA
>JAEXZK010000104.1 GCA_023451415.1 Bacillota bacterium
CCTGATGATTATTACAAAGCTCCTGATCCTGGCGGCGCCGGGCCTGGTCTTTGGCGGGTCCGCCGGCGCCCTCTATCTCATCCTCCACATCATGATCTCCGCCAACGTCAGTCTGGCGATCTTTAACCTTCTGCCCATCCCGCCTCTGGACGGCTCGCGGCTTCTCACCGCCATCCTGCCCTACAAGGTCTACTATCAGATCATGGCCTACGAGCGGTACATCATGCTGGTTCTGATGGCCCTCCTCTGGACCGGCATCCTCAGCGTCCCCCTGGGGTTCCTCAGCGACGGGGTCCTCACCTTCCTGGATTTGATCACCGGCTTCCTGGGCCGGCTGTGGTGAGCCCCATGGAACAAAACGCCAAGCTTTCCTTTAAGGTCAACGAATACGAGGGGCCCCTGGACCTGATCCTCCACCTCATCTCCAAGCATCAGATGGACATCTGCGACATTCAGATTTCCGACCTGCTGGAGCAGTACATGGCCACCATCCGCAGCTGGGAGGAGGCAAACCTGGAGGTGGCCAGCGAGTTCCTGGAGATGGCTTCCCGCCTGGTCTACATCAAAACCGTCAGCCTCCTGCCCCGGCGGGAGGAGGAGGAAGACCCCAGGCCGAGCTGGTGGGCCAGCTGCTGGAATATCAGGCCTGCAAACAGGCGGCCGCCCTCCTGGGGGAGCGGAACCAGGGTTCCTCCCTTTTTGTACGGGCCCCCATGGAGCTGGAGACGGACAACACCTACACCCGCCGCCATCTCCCCGCCGAGCTTGCCCGGGCTTACTGGGAAGCTGTGGGCAAGGGCCGCCGTAAGCTGCCCCCCCAGTCGGAGGTTTTTTCTCCCCTGGTAGCCAAGCCCTTTGTTTCGGTCACCTCCCGGATCTTCCATATCCTCCGCCGCCTCTACAAGCAAAACGTCCTGCCTATGGACGAGCTCTTTCTGGAGTCCAAGGGCCGCAGCGAAATGGTGGCCACCTTTATGGCAGTGCTGGAACTGCTCAAGGCCAAGCGGGTGCGGATGGCCGACGAGGACAGCTGCGTGGTCTTTCTGGGCCGGCGCGCCTCCGGAACCTGACCCTCCCCTGCATCCGCCGCGCCCCCTTTTGCCGGTACCGGCGGGGGACGGCATTGCCGATCCCTGCGGGCACCCTCCGCCCCGCTTTTGCCGGGGCAGCGGGCCCCCCAGAAGCAAAGCCGCCCTCTTCCGCGGCCGCGGCCATCTCAACATGAAAGGCAGCTGACCAAACTTGCAGCTCAGTGAGATACAAAATAAACTTCTGGCGGTGCTTTTTGCCGCCGGGGAGCCCCTGGAAGCCGCCCGGATGGCGGAAGCCCTGGAACTGGGCCTCAGCGAGGTCCACGGCCTCTGCGCGGGCATCGGGGACTTTCTGGACCAGGAGCGCATCCCCCTGGAGGTCCGCCGCCTGGAGGACAGCTACCAGCTTTGCACCCGGGCGGAGTATGCCCCTGTCATCCGGCAGGCCCTGGAGCTGCGGCGCAACGCCCCCCTTTCCGCAGCGGCCCTGGAGGTACTGGCCATCATCGCCTACAACCAGCCGGTAACCCGCGGCTTTGTGGAACAGGTGCGGGGGGTGGACAGCTCCTCGGTGGTGTCCTCCCTGGTGGACAAGGGGCTGGTGGAAGAAGCCGGGCGGATGGACCTGCCCGGACGGCCCATCGCATACCGCACCACGGCGGCCTTTCTGCGCTGCTTTGGCCTGGAAAGCCTGGAGGGCCTCCCCCAGGTGGATTCCCGGGAGTCTGAGACGGAAGAAGAGGAGGACGAGGCCGACGGCCAGCTCTCCTTTGGCGATTCGGTGGAAGAGGAAGGCGGTGCATAAACTATGCTCCTGATCCGTGAGGCGGTCCCCGGGGATGCCGAGGCGATTGCGGCCATCCATGCCGACTCCTGGTCCGAGGCCTACAAGGACATCGTCCCCCCGGCCCAGCTGGCCCTCCGGGGCAGCCGGGAATACCGGCCGGATTCCTGGAAGAAGAAGCTGGCGGAGCCGGACGGGCGGCATTTTGTGGCTCTGGAGCCCTTTGGCCCCGTGGGATATTTTACCCTTGCCGCCCCCAAGGAGGCCGGCGTTCCGCCGGACACCTGGGAGCTCCACGCCATCTACTTTGCCCCTCAGCACTGGCGCCGGGGCTACGGCACCCAGTGCATGAGCTTTATCTTCAACCATCTCCGGGAGCAGGGGTTCCGGTACCTTTCCCTGTGGGTCTTTCAGGAGAACCAGCGCGCCGCGGCATTTTACCGCAAGCTGGGCTTCTCCCCCGACAGCGCGGAAAGGCCGGTGGCCCCCGATTCCGACATCCTGGAGGTCCGCTTCCTCCGGGAGCTCTAGCAAGGCTTGATCTTTTGGGAAGGGAGGCCCGCCTGTGGTCTGGAAGGTCCTTTTGGGGCTGGCCCTGCTGCTGGCCTTCCTTCTTTTTGTTCCCCTCCGGGCGCAGGTCCTTTTCCGGCAGGGAGAAGTGACTGCCCGCCTGCGGGTGCTTTTTCTCACCGTCCCCCTCTTCCCCACGCCCTCCGGGAAGGAAAAAGCCGGGCGGCCCAAGCCGGCCCAGGGGCGGCCGGAGACGGAAAAGAAGGAAAAGTCAAAGAGGAACACCCTGGAATTTATCCTGGATATTCTCCGGCTTGTTAACGATCTGCTGCCCCATGCCGGACGGGGGCTGGGCCACATCCTCCGGCGGGTGACCCTCTCCCGCTGCCGGGTTTCCGTCACCGTGGCCCAGGAGGACGCCGCCGACACAGCCCTCCGCTACGGCCAGGTCAACGCCGCATTTTACAGTGTCTACGCCCTGCTGTGCAGCACCATCCGCGTCCGGGAGTTCCGCCTCTCCGTCACCCCTGATTACCTGGGGGGCGAGGAGAAGGCCGACGCCGACCTGGAGCTGCGCGTCCGCCCCTCCGCCGTCCTCTGCGGCGGGCTGATCTTTGTCTTCCGCGCAGGGGCCACCCTGCTCAAAAACATGCCGGCCCGGGGCAAAAGCGCCTCTGCCGGCGCCCGTCCCGCCAAGCAGGCCGGATGATCCAAAACAAAAGGATGGTGCAAAATCGTATGGCCACTTCCCACATCGGCGATCTCACCGACAGTTCCATGAAAAACCTCCAGTCCCTCATTGACTCCAACACCGTTATCGGCTCCCCCATCAACACCCCGGACGGCACGGTGATCCTTCCCGTGTCCAAGGTGTCCTTTGCCTTTGCCTCCGGCGGCGGCGACCTCCCCTCCTCCCAGAAGGAGATGTTCGGCGGCGGCAGCGGCGGCGGCGTCACCATCACGCCCATCGCTTTCCTGGTGGTCAAGAACGGGGACGTCAAGCTGCTCCAGGTCCAATCCTACCACAACACCGCCGACCGGGTGGTGGGCATGGTGCCCGAGGTCATGGACAAGGTCAGCGGCATTGTAAACGGCCTTGGCAAAAAGGACCCGCCCCCCGCCGGGGACGCTTCCTCCTCCAAGGAGGGCTGATCCCCATGAACGGAACTGATTTTACCATCCGTACAGCCGCCCCCTCCGATGCCCCGGAGCTGCTGGCTATTTATGCCCCCTATGTCACCGGCACCACCGTTTCCTTTGAATATGAGGTCCCTTCCCTGGAGGAGTTTACCGGCAGGGTGCGCGCCACCCTGGAGAAATACCCCTACCTGGCGGCGGTGCGGGACGGCGTCATCCTGGGTTACGCCTACGCCTCCCCCTTCCATGGCCGGGCGGCCTACGGCTGGTCGGCGGAGACCTCCATCTACATCCGGCAGGACCTGCGCCGGGGCGGCGTGGGCCGCGCCCTCTACCTGGCCCTGGAGGACCTTCTCCGGCGCCAGGGGGTCCTCAACCTCAACGCCTGCATCACCTGGCCCAATCCGGACAGCGTGGCCTTCCATGAACGTCTGGGGTACCGGCCGGCGGGGCGCTTCTCCCAGTGCGGCTTCAAGCTGGACCAGTGGCTGGACGTCCTCTGGATGGAGAAGATGCTTGGGGACCACCCCATTCCCCCAAGGCCCTTCATCCCTTTTAAGGACCTGGAGAGCTGAAGCACGCCCGCCTGTCAGGGGCCCCCGGCCGAGGCTGGAGGGGCCCTTTTCTTCTCTTCCGCATCAGAAAGGAGCCGTCACATGGCCAAAAAGAACACCCGCAACACCTGCGGCAAGATCGTCAGCGCCGCCTGGCAGCTTTTTTACGAGCAGGGGTACGAGGACACCACCGTGGAGGAGATCATCGAGTTGTCCCAGACCTCCAAGGGCTCCTTTTACCACTATTTTGACGGCAAAGACGCCCTCCTCAGCACCCTGAGCTATCTCTTTGACGAAAAATACGAGTCCCTTATGCAGACCATGGACCCCGAGATGCCTGCCATGGACAAGCTTCTTTTTCTCAACGGGGAGCTTTTTGCCATGATCGAAAACACCGTCTCCATGGAGCTGCTGGCCCGGCTTCTTTCCACCCAGCTTGTCACCAATGGGGAAAAGCACCTGCTGGACCACAACCGCACCTACTACAAGCTCCTGCGGAAGATCATCGCCCAGGGCCAGGCCACCGGGCAGCTCACCAGCCAGATGAGCGTCCGGGAAATGGTGAAACTTTACGCCCTTTGCGAACGGGCCCTGATGTATGACTGGTGCCTCTGCGGCGGGGAGTATTCCCTGCGGCAATACAGCGCCGCCACCCTTCCCGCCTTTCTCAGCGGTTTCCTCCCCCGCTAAGAAAATTAACATATTTTTTCTGGTATTATTTTTTGTTTTTATCTTCGTACAGTCTGTACTTCTTTACATAATGCTGTTTTATATTCATTTGTACATCATTTCGTCTATACTTTGTTCTGTATTGCGTTCTGTTTTTGTCGGTGGTATAATGGCCCCATTCTGCAAATTTATGCAGCGGCGGCCCGGCTTGAGGAGCCGGGCCGCTGTTCAATTTGAGGGGGAGTATTTCCATGACAACAGAAC
>JAEXZK010000132.1 GCA_023451415.1 Bacillota bacterium
ATAAAAAAGGCCGGGGCCGACAGCAGGAACCAGAAGATGCTGAACAGAGCGCATACCTGCCCCATAAAGTTGAGGGGAAGCTGGGAATAATCCCAAACATCCCACTGCATCCGCAGATTGACGATACACCCGGCAATGAATTCATACAGGGTGATGACCGCCGAGCCGACAGCGCATTTTTTGGCGGGACTGTGGCCCCGCAGCGGACCGCTGAGGGCATAGATGGTGGCCATACAGGCTCCGCCGGTGACAGCCATGGACCAATGGGTATAGCCCCGCCACAAAGTTTCGATGAAGCTGTAAACAGAGGCTCCAAAAGCGAACATCAGCAGGACCGGCCCCAGGCCATCGGCTTTGCCCCGGCCTCCCCGCCGGATGGAAACAGACTTGTACTGCAAAAGAAAACACCTCCGCGATAGAATACCTAAGGTATTTTTCGCGAAGGTGCTCGGTTTATACGGCGCAGGGGCGTTACCGTCCGGTGGTACTTTCCTCCAGAAGCCCGGGGAAAAGCGCCTCCACGGCGCAGGACAGGCGACAGTGCTCGTTATCCGGGACCTGAACGGAGGCGGCGGCCTTTATTTCGGCCACAGCGTTGGCCGGCGCGGCTGAAAAGCCCGTTGTCTGCACCATGGCCAGGTCGTTAAGGTTGTCCCCGAGGCTGAGGGCGCGGGAGAGATCCAGGCCACGGCGGAGGGCCAGCCATTGGACGGCGGAGCCCTTGGTGACGCCGGCAAAGTTTACCTCCAGCAGCCCCACGCCGGAGAAGGTGAGCTCAATGTCCTTCCGGTGGCCCAGGGCGGACCGGAAGGCGGCCAGGGCCTCGTCCCCGACGCCGGGGAGAATGATTTTGACAACCCGGTGGGCCGTGGGGTCTCCCAGCTCGGCCATGCTGTGGAACTCCACCCTGCTGTTGGGACAGAGGAAGGTGGCCCCTTTGCGGAAATCCAGCCGGGTATCGTCCGGGTCGTAATAGCTTTTCTCCGGAGTAAAGATGTAATATTTGAGCCCCGCCTCCTGAGCGTAGCCGCAGACCTCCGCCACCGCCTCGGTGGTGAGGCAGACGTCCATGAGGGAACGGCCGGCCTCGTAGTCGTAGATGGTGGCCCCGTTGCAGGTAACAGCAGGGATGGCTCCCCCCACCTGCTCGTAAATGGGCCGGGCGATGGTGTGATGGCGCCCGGTGGCAATGATCACCGGGATGCCCTTCCCCTGGAGGATGCGGATGGTGCGCAGGTCCCGTGGGTCCAGGGTGCGGTCGGAGTGGAGGAGGGTCCCGTCCAGATCGGTAAAGACACAGGAAAGTTCAGCCATTGAGTCAGCTCCTATCGATGAGATGGTTCTATTTCAGCTCCACCACAGTGACGCCGTCCTCCCCCTCGCCGTAGAGGCCGGGGCGGAAGGTGCGGACGCTGGGGTGGCGCTTGAGATGCTCGCGGATGGCCTTGCGCAGGACGCCGGTGCCCTTGCCGTGGATGATGGTGACAGTGCCCAGCCCCGACAGGACGCAGCGGTCCAGGAAGCGGTCGGTCTCCATAATGCCCTCGTCCGAGGCCATGCCGCGGATATCCAGCTCCATCTTGGGGGGCTCCGCTTTCCTGCCCGCCTCGGGGCGGACCCTGCGGTGGCCGTTGCTGTAGGTGACTTTTTTGGGCTGCTCGATGAGGCGGAGGCCGTCGGCGGACACCTTGGTCTTGAGGATGCCCGCCTGCACCAGATAGGACCCGGAGCTGTCGGGGCCGGAGAGGACGGTGGCCTCGGTGCCCAGGTCGGCCAGAAGGACGGTATCCCCGGATTTGAGGGCCCGGGGGAGGGCATAGGGCTCATCCCGTTTTTTGGTCACCGGGTCGGCCATGTCCCGCAGCTTTTCGATACGGCCCTTGTAGCTGCCGCGGACGGCAGAAACCTTGGCGCTGAAGTCGTCCTTGTCCTTCTGCCGCTTCAGCTCCTCCAGCTCGTTGAGAAGGAGGTCGGTCTGGCTGCGGACCCGCTCCACCATGGTCTGGGCCTGGGAACGGGCGTCGGCGATCTCCTTGTCCATCTCCTTTTGGAGACGCTGTTTTTCCGCCTCGATCTGCCTGCGGATATACTCCGCCTGCTGGCGGTTGGACAAGGCGGCCACCTGTTCCTTCTCCAGGGTCTGCCGGGCCTGTTCAAGGCGGTCCACCACATCCTCAAAGCGGGTGTTTTCAGTGGACATCAGCTCCCGGGCCCGGTCAATGACTGTTTCAGGCAGCCCCAGCCGGCGGCTGATGGCAAAGGCGTTGGAGCGCCCCGGCACGCCGATGAGGAGCCGGTAGGTGGGGGAGAGGGTCTCCACGTCAAATTCACAGCTGCCGTTTTCCACCCCCGGGGTGGAAAGGGCGTACATTTTGATTTCGGCATAATGGGTGGTGGCGGCCAGGCGGACCCCTTTGGCCCGGAGGCTCTCGATAATGGAGACGGCCAGCGCGGCGCCCTCGGAGGGGTCGGTGCCCGCGCCCAGCTCGTCGGTCAGCACAAGGCTGTCCTCATCCGCCGCCTCCAGGATGGAGATGATATTGGTGATGTGGGCGGAGAAGGTGGAAAGGCTCTGTTCGATGCTCTGCTCATCGCCGATGTCGGCCAGCACCCGCCGGAAAACGGGAACGCAGCTGCCGGAGGCGGCAGGGATGAGGAGGCCGCAGGCGGCCATGAGGGTCAGGAGGCCCAGGGTCTTGAGAACCACCGTTTTGCCGCCGGTGTTGGGGCCGGTGATGACCAGTGTGTCAAAATCCTCCCCCAGGGCAATGTCCACCGGCACCACCTTGTCCTTGTCGATGAGGGGGTGCCGGGCCTTCTGGAGCCTGATGACCTTGTCCTGACGGATCTCGGGGACGACGGCTTTCATGGCGTCAGCCAGGCGGGACTTGGCGAAAAGGAGATCCAGCTCCACCAGGGCGTCGAAGCTCTCCAGAGTCAGGTCGGCGATCTCGCCGATCCGGCCCGAGAGGGCCAGCAGGATGCGGTCCACCTCCTGCTGCTCCTGGCTTTGGAGGAGGCGTATCTCGTTGTTGGCGTCCACCACGGCCATGGGTTCGATGAAGACGGTTGCGCCGCTGGAGGAGGTGTCGTGGACCAGCCCCCGCAGCTCGCCCTTGCACTCCGCACGGACGGGCACCACAAAGCGGCCGTCACGCATGGTGATAATGGACTCCTGGAGCACTTTGGCGTACTGGGGGGAGCGGATGATGTGGTCCAGCTGCTCGCGGATCTTCAGCTGGGCGCGGCGGATCTTTTGACGGATATCCCGCAGCTCGGGGGAGGCGGTGTCGGCCAGCTCGTCCTCGTTCTGGATGGCCCGGTCGATCTCCTCCTCCAGCCCTTTGGCGGGGGAGAGGGCCTCAAAGAGAAAGTCAACGCTTACGTGGTCGGCGCATTGGCGGCGCCAGTCTTTGACGTTGCGGATGGTCTTGAGCAGGCGGCAGACCGCCAGGATTTCGGGGATGGTCAGCCGCGCCCCCACCTGAGCCCGGCGCAGCTGGCTTTCGCAGTCACGGACGCCCCCGGCGGAGGGGGTGCCGTACCGGGTGGTCAGGGAGCTGATGTCGGCGGTGCGCTGGATGGCGGCGGCCACGTCCCGGTACTCGGTGTAGGGCCGCAGTGCCAGGGCGCGCTCCGCGGCAGCCTCACAGGTGGTCTTGTCCGCCAGCAGGCGGAGGACCTTGGGCAGCTCCAGGGCGCTTTCGTGTCGGTTATGTGGCATGATCTTGTACCTCGCTGGTTGGGGCCCCGTTGCCGGCAGGCCCATGATCGGTTTGCGGCGGAGACGGAACAAACATCGTCTCAAAAAAATGGAGCGCGGGAAGGACCCGTTCCACCTGGCAGAGCAGGTAGTTTTGGCAGACCCGGCTCAGTTCCACCACCCCGGCCTGGGAGAGGCGGAAGGCAAAAAGCTTTTCAAAATCGCTGTAAATAATATGACGCATGGCCTGAAAAACGCCGGGGGAAAGGGGGACGAGGCTCAGGCCCCCGGCACCGGCCTCCGGGGCGCACTGGCTGCACCACAGGGTGCCTTGGGAGGGGGCAAAAAAGATCCCCTCCCCCTGGAAATCCCCGCAGGCGTAGCAGGCGACAAGGTCGGGCATATACCCTGCCATGGCCAGCATCCGCAGCTCGAAGATGGCCTTGAGCTGGAGGATGGGGAG
>JAEXZK010000200.1 GCA_023451415.1 Bacillota bacterium
CCTTTAGACAGGATTCGTAATGGATTTATTATATCATGGATAGCAGGAATATGAGTAAAAATTCATGAAAGCATAGATAAAATGAAAATTATTTCTATAACCATATAATAGCAAGGATGATTTTCAGGAATCCCCCCCGATATTAAATACAGCTGAAAAATATTTCAAGAGAACAAAAAGGACGGACCCCTGTGGGGCCCGCCCTCGGTGCTTTCCGGGGTGGACGTCAGTTTTTCAGGCTCTGCATGGGGGCGGGGATCTGCCCGCCCCGGGAGATAAACTTGGCGGGGGAGAAGGTGTTTACCTTCATCACCGGGCCATAGCCCAGCAGCCCGCCAAAGCTGAGGCGGTCGCCCACCTCCTTGCCGATGGCGGGAATGACCCGGACCGCGGTGGTCTTGGAGTTGACCATGCCGATGGCGGCCTCGTCGGCAATCATGGCGGAGATGACCTCTGCCGGGGTGTCGCCGGGGATGATGATCATATCCAGCCCCACCGAGCAGACGGCGGTCATGGCTTCCAGCTTTTCGATGGAGAGGGAGCCGCACTCGGCGGCGGCGATCATCCCCGCGTCCTCGGACACCGGGATAAAGGCGCCGGACAGCCCGCCCACACGGGAGGAGGCCATGACGCCGCCCTTCTTTACCGCGTCGTTGAGGAGCGCCAGGGCGGCGGTGGTGCCGCAGGCTCCGCAGCTCTCCAGCCCCATCTCCTCCAGAATATGGGCGACGCTGTCCCCGATGGCGGGGGTGGGGGCCAGGGAGAGGTCCACGATGCCGAAGGGGACCCCCAGCCGCTGGGATGCCTGGGTGCCCACCAGCTGGCCCATTCGGGTGAGCTTGAAGGCGGTGCGCTTGACCACGGCGGCGATCTGGCTGATGGTGTGGGCGGGGCACTTGGCCAGGGCGGCCCGCACCACGCCGGGGCCGCTGACCCCCACGTTGATGACGCAGTCGCCCTCCCCCACGCCGTGGAAAGCCCCTGCCATAAAGGGGTTGTCATCGGGGGCGTTGCAGAGGACCACCAGCTTGGCGGCGCCGATGCAGTCGTCATCTTTGGTGAGCTCGGCGCACTGGCGGACCACGCCGCCCATGATGGCCACGGCGTCCATGTTGATGCCTGCCTTGGTGGAGCCTACATTGACGGAGGCGCAGATGTTGCCGGTGCGGCTCAAGGCCTCGGGGATAGAACGGATCAGGGCCATATCGCCGGGGGCGAAGCCCTTTTGGACCAGGGCGGAGTAGCCGCCGATAAAATTGACCCCCACGGTATCCGCGGCCCGCTGAAGAGCCAGGGCCAGCTTGACCGGGTCGCCCCCGCAGGAAGCCAGGAGCAGGGAGATGGGGGTAACGGAGATCCTCTTGTTGATAATGGGGATGCCGTATTCCTTTTCAATATCCTCGCCGGTTTTGACCAGATCTTTGGCGTAGCGGCAGATTTTGTCGTAGATCTTGTCCGCCACCGCCGCGGTATCGCTGCCGGCGCAGTCCAGCAGGGAGATGCCCATTGTAATGGTGCGCACATCCAGGCACTGGTCCTGAATCATATGGATAGTTTCCAGGATATCCTTTGTTTCCAACATGAAAAAATCCCTCCGAGGTGATGTTTTGATGCGGGCGGCGGATCAGATGCGGTGCATGGAGTTAAAGAGGTCCTCATGCATCACATGGGTGGAGAGGCCAAGATCCACGCCCAGCTGGTTGACGGAGGCGGAAAAACCTTCAAAGTCCACATTGAGCTTGGAAACATCCACCAGCATGATCATGGCGAACATATCCTGAAGCACCGACTGGGTAACTTCGATGACATTGGCGTCTGCGTCGGCACAGACCCCGGCCACCTTGGCCAGAATCCCTACCATGTCTTTTCCGATAACGGTGATGACTGCTCTCATGTTCAGATGTCCTCCTTTTGACCGTCGGGATATGCCGCCGCACACCCTGGACGGCAGGCAAATTTGACTGTTTTTTAGTTTACCACACCCCGCCCGGTTGCGCAATGCCCCGGTGTGTGATATAGTGCAAAGAGCGGATTTTATACGCGCCGAAGGGATGATTTTGTTGGATACGCGTAGGTTTATGGCATTTTTGGGCAGGGCAGAGCGGCTCAAGTGCAACACCCGCCACTGCGTCACCTCCACCGGCAGGCCGGAGAGCGTGGCGGAGCACAGCTGGCGGGCGGCTCTGATGGCCCTCCTCCTGGCCGAAGAGCACCCCGGGATGGATATGGACAGGGTCATCCGCATGTGCCTGGTCCATGACCTGGGGGAGGCGGTCACAGGGGACATCCCCACCTTCCTGAAAACCCGGGAGGACGAGGATGTGGAGGACCGGGCGGTGGAGAGCCTACTGGAGGGGCTGGACGGCCCCGTCCGGGAGGAGCTCACGGGGCTTTTTGCCGAGATGAAGGCCCAGAAGACCCCGGAGGCCCGGCTTTTTAAGGCCATCGACAAGCTGGAGGGCGTTCTGGCCCACAACGAAGCCCCAATCTCCAGTTGGGAGCCTCTGGAGTACAACCTCAACCGCACCTACGGGGAAGAGGAGGCTCAGGTCTCCCCGGCCATGTCGGCCCTGCGCCGGGCCATGCGGGAGGATACGGACAAAAAAATCGTGGAAGAAAACGGGAGGAAAGATAGATGAAAACAAGGAAACTATATGAGGAGGACTCCTTCCTCAAAAGCTGCAAAGCCGTGGTGACCGGCTGCGTCCAGGACAAGGAGGGCTGGGCCGTCTCCCTGAACCAGACCGTGTTCTTCCCCGAAGGGGGCGGGCAGCCTAGCGACACCGGCAGGCTGGGGGAGACCGCCGTCAGCTATGTGTATGAGAAAGACGGCGAGCTATGGCACCGCTGCGGCCAGCCGCTGGAGCCGGGCGCCCAGGTGGAGGCGGTCATCGACTGGGACCGCCGCCTGGACCACATCCAGCAGCACACCGGGGAGCATGTGTTCTCTTATGCCATCTGGAAAAAATTCGGCGTGGGGAACATCGGCTTCCATCTGGGCAAGGAGGTGGTCACCATCGACCTCACCCGGGCCCTCAC
>JAEXZK010000202.1 GCA_023451415.1 Bacillota bacterium
TACCCACACTCATACAGTGGCCAGCGGCCATGCGTTCAGCACCCTGCTGGAAAATGTGGCCCAGGCCAAGCGCCTTGGCCACCGCTTCCTGGCCACCACCGACCACACCGAAGGAATGCCCCAGGCCCCCCACCGGTGGTTCTTTGAGAACCTGCCGGGATCGGTGCCGCGGATACTGGACGATGTGGTGATCCTCCGGGGCTGCGAGGCCAACATCCGGGAGGACGGCACCCTGGACCTGAGAGAGGACATCCTGGAGGGCCTGGATTGGGTCATTGCCTCCATGCACCAGCACGTGCTGCCTGCCGGGCTGGGAGAGGACGCTTATACCCAGCTCTGGCTGAGGATGGCGGAGGAACCCAGTGTGGACGTATTCGGCCATATGGGGCAGCCCAAATACCGCTGCGACTACCGGGCCGTGGTGGAGGCCATGGCAAAGCACCGCAAGATACTGGAGGTCAATTCGGCCTCTTCACGGGTCCGCAAGGGTTCGGAGGAGAACTGCCTGGAGCTGCTGCGCCTTTGCAGGGAGTACGGTGTGGAGGTGGTCCTTTCCACCGACGCCCATTTTGCCGCCATCATCGGCCAGGTGGAGCCGTCGGTGGAGCTGGTCCGCCGGGCGGATTTCCCTGAGGAGCTGATTTTGAACCTGGATTACCCCCGCTTCTGCCACTCCCTCCGGGAGCGCAAAGGCATCTTGCTGCCGGAATAAAAACCGGCGCTGACTTTCCCGGATAATGGACCAAAGGAGGAAGATCTGTTTGCAACAGATGGAAGCGCTGAAAAAAGCCCTGGACCGGGAAAAGGTCCCTTATTTGTGTAACGAGCCAATGAGCCTGCACACTACATTCAAAATCGGGGGGCCGGCCGGGGTTTTTATTCGCCCGGGGAGTGAGGCGCAGGCCGCCGCCGCCCTGCGGTGCTGCCGCGGGACCGGCACGCCCTATTTTGTCCTTGGCCGCGGCTCCAACCTTCTGGTGGGGGACGAAGGCCCAAAAGCTGCCATCCTCCAGATCGGGGAAGGGATGAGCGATGTGTCCCTTGGGGGGGATACCATTCTGGAGGCCCAGTGCGGCATTCCCCTCACCCGGCTCTGCCGCTTTGCCCAGGAGCAGTCGCTGGCAGGGCTGGAGTTTGCATATGGCATCCCCGGATACCTGGGAGGCGGTCTCTACATGAACGCGGGGGCCTACGGCGGTGAGCTCCGGGACGTGGTGAGGCGTGTCCGATGGCTGGACGAGGATGGGATTTTGAGAGAGGCCTCCGGCGAGGAGCTGGGCTTTGGCTACCGGCGGAGCTATTTTACCGGCCGGGATTGCTGCATCCTTTCGGCCCGTCTGGCCCTGGAAAAGGGCGACCCCTCTGCCATTGGGGCGTGCATGGAGGAACTGATGAACCGACGCCGGGAGAAGCAGCCTTTGGAATACGGCAGCGCGGGGAGCACCTTTAAGCGTCCGGAGGGGGCTTACGCTTCGGCCCTCATCGACCAGTGCGGCCTCAAGGGCCTGCGGGTGGGCGACGCCCAGGTGAGTGAAAAACACGCGGGCTTCGTCATCAACCGGGGGAGCGCCACCTGCGCCCAGGTGCAGGAGCTGATCCGCCGGGTGCAGGCCGTTGTGAAGGAAAAAACCGGCTTCGAGCTGGAATGTGAAATTCGGGAGCTGTGACTATGGAACTCGTCGTCATAACCGGGCGTTCCGGCGCGGGCAAATCGGTGGCCGTCCACACCATGGAGGACTTGGGCTGGTATTGTATTGACAACCTGCCCCTCTCCCTGGTGGCCTATACCGTGGACCAGGCTTTCCGCTCCGGCAACGCGCCGGACAGGATGGCTGTGGTGACCGACTGCCGCAGCCAGGCCATGGGAGGAAACTTCTCCCAGATGGGGAAATCCCTGGAGATGCTGGGGGTGCCCTTCCGGGTCCTTTTCCTGGACTGCGGGGCGGACAAGCTTCTTAACCGTTATAAGGAGACCCGCCGTCGGCATCCCCTCCAGGACAGGAACACCAGCCTTTCCGCCGCCATTGCAGGGGAGGAAGAAGCTTTGGCAGGCGCCCGTGCCATGGCGGACTACTACATAGATACCACCGGGCTCAGCCGCGCCGGTCTCCAGGCCCGGATTACCGAAATGTTCCGCCCTCAGGAGCGGGAGAGCCTCCTTGTCACCTGTATGTCCTTTGGCTTTAAGCATGGGCTGCCTTCCGAGGCTGATTTTGTTTTGGATGTCCGCTGCCTGCCCAATCCCTTTTATGTGGAGAGCCTGCGCCCTCTCACCGGTCTGGACAAGCCGGTCTATGATTATGTGTTCCAAAGCCCCGAAGCGGTGGAATTGCGAAGAAAGCTTTTTGACCTGTTGGATTTTCTCATCCCCCTTTATATCCGGGAGGGGAAAGCCCAGCTGACCATTGCCATCGGCTGCACCGGGGGCCACCACCGCTCCGTGGCTTTTGCCAAAGACGTCAGCGAGCATCTGAGCGGCATGGGCCTGGCAAATACAGTTTGCCACCGGGACAAAGACAAATAAGGAGGAAAGGCAGATGTCCTTTACCAGCGAGGTGAAGCGGGAGATCACCTCTGACCGCCAGCTTTGGGGCAGGTTTAAGAATCCCCAATCCTTTGGGCTGCTGGTGTTTGCCCGGCGCTTTTCCGCAGATGCGGTGGAGATCGCAACCAGGGAGGAAAGCATTGCCCGCCACTATCAAAAGGCCATCCGGGCGGCCATCCCCCTCCGGGGGGAACTGGTCACCCAGGAAGAGGCGGCCCCCGACGGAGGCACTATTTATCACGTCCGGCTGACGGCGGTGGAGGACCGGCGGGAGCTGTACAATCATTTTGCCATGCTCTACCCCGAGGGGGTGACCTACGACCTGCTGGGCGGGGATGAGGGAACGGCGGCCTTTGTGGGCGGGGCCTTCCTGGCCTGCGGCAGCCTCACCGACCCAAACAAGAACTACCACCTGGAATTTGCCCTCCCCCGGGAGGAGCTTTGCGGGATGCTGACGGGGATGCTCACCGAGGTGGGCTTTTTCCCCAAGGTATCCAGCCGCCGGGGGCTGCCCCTGGTCTATTTCCGGGACAGTGAGCAGCTGGAGGACCTTCTCACCTTTCTCAGATGCCCCCGGATGTCCATGGAGATTATGGCCATCAAGATACTTAAAGAACGGCGCAACGCCGCCAACCGGGCATCCAACTGCGACAACGCCAATATTGACAAGGTGGTGGGGGCCGCCCGGACGCAGATAGAGGATATCCGGCTGCTCCAGTCCCGGATGGGGGAGGAGTCCCTGCCGGAGGAGCTGCGGGCCATCGCCAAACTGCGGCTGGAGAACCCGGAATATTCCCTGCGGGAGCTGGGCGAGGAGCTGGGGCTGTCCCGCTCCGGAGTCAACCACCGGCTGAAAAAAATCAGTCAGCTTGCCGCCCGGCTCCGGGAATAGCTCCGGCAGGATGACTTGGAAAAGGATGGTAGCAATGAAAAAGCTGATAAAGCTGCTTATTTTGACAATAGTGCTGATGATGGCTCTGGCGGCCTGCGGCAGGGCCGCACCCTCGCCGGGGCCGGCGTCCCTTCCGGCCTCGGGAAGCGGACCGGTTTCCGCCTCCGCGGAGAGCGGCTCTGCATTGGGAAATGCACAATCTGCATCCGGGGAGGCCGATCGCTCCTCTTCTCCGGCGGACGGCAGTTCCGCTCCCGCCCAGGAGGAGCAGCCGCTGCCGGAGGTTCCCGAAACAAACGCTCCCGGGATGGAAGAGAACGGGGTGGGATCCACGGCCCCTGTCCCTGTGGACGACAGCCGGGAATTTAACAGAGGCAAGGCCAACAGGGACGGCCTTCAGATCTATTTGGAGGAGTCCCTGACTCTGGATCAGTACACTTACTTTTATTACACCGAGGACCAGCTGGGCCTGGGCATCGCCACGCCGGATAAGGAAGCGGTAAAAGCCGCGGTGGAGTCCTACGGCCATCCCGAGATTGAGGTGGAGTATCGGGAAACGGCCTATCCC
>JAEXZK010000212.1 GCA_023451415.1 Bacillota bacterium
CGGAAGGTGCCTCCCAGGACGATGAGGGCCAGAGGGGTGGCCACCCGCCCCACATCGCTGACGGCGCTTTCCACCGGCGCGGGGAGCCGGAACCCGGTGAGAAGGCAGAAAAGCCCCAGGGCAGCGCCGATGATAAGGGGATTGGTGACGACTCCGCGGAGGACCTTTTTCAGGTCGATCTGCCCGCCCCGGAAGTATTCCAGGGCAAAGACGGTGAGGACATTGAAGAAGGGGACAACCACGGCCACCAGGATGGCGGCCACGCCGGCGTGCTCCTGGCCAAAGAGGGCCGCCGTCACCGGCAGGCCGAAGATGACAAAGTTGCTCCGGAAGATGGCCTGGACAATGGAGGCCTGCCTGGGACGTTCTTTTTCCATCCGGGGGATGACCGTCATGGTGAGGATGAACAGCGTCACAACGCTGACCATGGCAAAGGCCATGAGCCGGGGGTTGAAGGAAGCCGCCAGGTCGGTGTTGTAGACATTTTTAAAGAGCATGGTGGGGAGAAAGACCCGGAACACCAGGGTGTTGCAGCCCGACAGGGTGTGGTCGTCCACCAGCTCCACCCGCCGCAGGAGGTAGCCAAGGGCCAGCATCAGGAAGAGGGGAAGGACCACCCGGACAGAAAGGATAAGATTTTCCATGATTGCGTCAAGTCCTTTATTGTTATTGTTTGCCGCCGTTTTGCCGGAGGCGGGTGTTTTTAGAGCAGCCCCAGGCTGGTGAGGGCAAAAATCCAGAGGAACAGGGTGGCCACCGAAGCCGCCGAGTTGAGGACCACGATGCGGCCGGCCAGCTCACCGTCGGCTCCCATCTCGCAGGCCATGGCATAGCAGGATACCGAGGACGGGGAGGCAAAGAGGGCCAGCAGGGCCGCCATCTGGGGGCCGCGGAAGCCCAGGGCCGCCGCAGGCGGGAGAAAGACCAGGGGCACCAGCACCAGGTTGGCCAGCAGGCAGACGGCCAGGGGCCGGGCCGATCCCCTCAGGCCCTGGAACCGGAAGGCGCCTCCCAGGACGATGAGGGCAAGGGGTGTGGCAACGCTCCCCACATCCCCCAGGGTTTTCATCAGCAGATTGGGCAGGCGCCAGCCGGTGAGAAGGAACAGCAGCCCCAGCAGGGAGGCGAGGATCAGGGGGTTTCCGGCCATCCCGGCCAGGAGCTGCCGGGGCTTTACCCGGCCGCTGCGGTAGTACTCCATGATAAAAACGGTGAGGACGTTGGACAAGGGGATGACCACGGCCACCAGGAGCGCGGCCACGCCGCCCTGTCCCGGGCCGTAGAGGGCGTCGGTGATGGTGATGCTGAAAAGAATAAAATTGGTGCGGTAAACCCCCTGGATCATGGCGCTGCGCTTCCGGTTGTCCTTCTCCGTCAGGGGGATGAGAAGGACCAGCAGGAGAAAGGTGAGCAGGGTGGCCGCGGCGGCGTAGAGCATGAGGCGCCCGTCAAAGGCCGCGCCAAGGTCGGCGCTGTAAATATTGCGGAAGAGGACGGCAGGGAGAAAGACCCGGAAGACCAAGGTGTTGCAGCCCGCCAGCGTGTGCTCGTCGGCAAGGCCCGCCCGCCGGAGCAGATACCCCAGGGAGAGGAGGAGAAAGATTGGGAGGACGACCTGGAACGCCATATTCAGACTGTTCATAAGGGGGTCTCCTTTTTTGGTGGTCTTTTTATCATAGCTCTTTTGGGGCCCGAACACAACGGGAAAAGGGGATAATTTGATACTTGGCCCATTGACGGCCAAAAGAACAGCATTTTGTATCTCTTGGGAGAACATCCAAAAAAACTGTTTGTCCGCACAAAAAATACAGCTTGTTTTTGTTGACTTTGGCACAGTAAAGCAATATAATTGACCTTACAACCCCATCGGAACAACGGCGTTGCGATCCGGCAGACGCCTTGCTGCGTCTGCCGCTGCTTTTGCCGGGCCCTCCCTTGGGGGGAAAAATCCAAAATTTGAAACAGGAGGTTAAACGTATGGCAAGAGTGTATAATTTTTCTGCCGGGCCGTCCATGCTCCCTTTGCCGGTGCTGGAACGTGCGTCCAAGGAACTGGTGGAATACGGCTCTTCAGGACAGTCGGTGATGGAGATGAGTCATCGATCTCGGGAATACGGTGAGATTATCGCACACTGCGAAGCGCTCCTCCGTGAACTGATGGAGATCCCCGACAACTACAAGGTGCTCTTCCTCCAGGGGGGCGCGTCCCTGCAGTTTTCCATGGTGCCCCTCAACCTGATGACCACCGGCAAGGCGGACTATGTCCTTACCGGAGTGTGGGCCAAAAAGGCCGTCCAGGAGGCCCGGAAGGTGGGCAAGGTCAATGTGGTGGCTTCCAGCGAGGACAGGACCTTCTCCTACATACCCGCCATCCCCAGGGACAAGTGCGACCCCGACGCCGATTATCTTTACGTCTGCTACAACAACACCATCTATGGCACCGTCTTCCCTGAGACCCCCGACACGGGCAAGGTGCCCCTGGTGGCCGACGTCTCCTCCTGCTTCCTCAGCAGGCCCATGGACGTCTCCAAGTTCGGCCTGCTCTTTGCCGGCGCCCAGAAGAACTTCGGCCCCGCCGGCGTGGTGGTGGTCATCGTCCGGGAGGACCTGGTGGGCCATGCCAAGGAGGGCATCCCCACCATGCTGGACTACAAGACCCATGTGGATAACGGTTCCATGTTCAACACCCCGCCCACCTACGGCATCTATGTCTGCGGCCTGGTGCTGGAGTGGCTCAAGGCAAACGGGGGCCTTTCCGCCATGTATGAGCTGAACAAGAAGAAGGCGGCCATCCTTTACGATTATCTGGACAGCTCCAGCTTCTTCCGGGGCACCGTGGAGCCCGCCAGCCGCTCCCTGATGAACGTCCCCTTTGTCATCGGCGACGCCGAGCTGGAGAAGAAATTCCTCCGGGAGGCCGAAGCGGCCGGGTTCCTCAACCTCAAGGGCCACCGCTCCGTGGGCGGGATGCGGGCCTCCATCTACAACGCCATGCCCACCGAAGGGGTCCGGGCCCTGGTGGACTTTATGAAGAAATTTGAGGCGGACAACGCCTGAGCCCAAGGAACAGGAGGCGAAGAAAGCATGTATACCATCCAGACACTGAATAAGATCAGCCCTGTGGGCATGGATATCTTCGATAAGCAGAAGTTCCTCTGCGGCAGCGAGGCGGAGGCCCCCGACGGCATCATGGTCCGCTCGGCCTCCCTCCACGAGATGGAGCTTCCCCCCAGCCTCAAGGCCATTGCCAGGGCCGGGGCGGGCACCAACAACATCCCTGTGGACAAATGCTCCCAGGCGGGGGTGGTGGTCTTTAACACCCCCGGCGCCAACGCCAATGCCGTCAAGGAGATGACCCTCCTGGGCATCCTCCTTTCCGCCCGCCGGGTCTACCCCGCCATGACCTGGGCCCAGACCCTGGCCGGCAGGGGGGATGAGGTCCCGGGGCTGGTGGAAAAGGGCAAGGGGGACTTTGTGGGCCCCGAGGTCACGGGCAAGAAGCTGGGCGTCATCGGCCTGGGCGCCATCGGCGTCATGGTGGCAAACGCAGCCCGGCAGCTGGGGATGGAAGTCTACGGATACGACCCCTACCTGTCGGTGGACGCCGCCTGGAATATTTCCCGGGGCATCCATCATGCCGCCACGGTGAAGGAAGTCTACGAGAACTGCGACTTTATCACCATCCATGTCCCCCTTACCGGAGACACCAAGCACATGATCAACAGCGAGTCCATCGCCATGATGAAGCACGGGGTGCGCATCCTCAACTTTGCCCGGGGGGAGCTGGTGTCCAACGATGACATCCTGGCCGCCCTGGAGGAGCGCCAGGTGCGCTGCTATGTCACCGACTTCCCCTGCGACCAGCTCCTGGACAAGCCCGGGGTCCTGGCCATCCCCCACCTGGGGGCCTCCACCCCCGAGTCTGAGGACAACTGCGCCTGCATGGCGGCCCGCCAGCTGGTGGATTATCTGGAGAACGGCAATATCAAGAACTCGGTAAACTTCCCCGACGTCGCCATGCCACGGGCCGCCGGCACCCGGGTCACCGTCCTCCACCGCAATGTCCCCGCCATGATTTCCGGCATCACCAACGCCCTGTCCGAGGCCGGCCTGAACATTGAGAACCTCACCAACAAATCCAAAAAGGATATGGCTTACACCATGGTGGATGTCAGCGGCCCGGTCACCGACGCCCTGATAGCCCGGATCCGCGCCATAGACAACGTGGTGAGAGTTAACATCTATCACTGAATCCTGTGGAAAAAAAGCGCCCCCCACGGAGGCGTTGTTGGGATCAGGGTTTGAGCAATTGAAAACAGGAGCAAGTCCCAAGGCTTGCTCCTGTTTTTTGCTTTTGCCGGTGTTTGGCTGAGGGGGCCCGGCCCCTGGGCTGAGAACAGAGACGGCTTTTTGAAAAATTGCTTCCCCGTGCATTTGCAATAATGTCAAAAACTCTTGTTGGACGGTGCTTGCGGGAGCTGGGATTGACGGCATAAGAAGCAGCATAGGAAAATCAAAGGAGAACAGGAGACGAGCAGGAAAATATATGGTAAAAATAGGCAAAATAAAATAGAAAAGGTTGTGTGCATTTAATGCTTTAACTTTTCGCGCCGACCCGGCGGCGCTCTTTTGCAGTTGATAATTTGCCGTCTGTGTGCCATAATAGTCCGGTAACAAGAAAAAGGGGGGAAGCCCATGGAAGAGATCATGAAGCCCGAGGGCCGGGAGCTGGCGGTGCTGGCTGCAGTGGACACCGGGGAATACGACATCGACACATCCCTGGAGGAACTGCGGGAGCTGGCGGAAGCGGCGGAGATCGATACCTTCGGCACCATCGTCCAGAAAAAAGGGGAGCTGGACCCCGCCACGGCCCTGGGAAGCGGCCGGGTGGAGGAACTGGCACAATTTGTCCGGAACAGCGAGGCGGACCTGGTGATCTTTGACCACGAGCTTTCTCCGGCCCAGATCCGCAACCTGGAGAACGCCTGCGGCTGCCCTGTGATAGACCGCACCATGCTGATCCTGGAGATCTTTGGCCGCCGGGCGGTGTCCAGCGAAGGCAAACTCCAGGTGGACCTTGCCCGGCTGCGGTACCAGCTGCCCCGGCTCACCGGCCAGGGCACGCGCCTCTCCCGCCAGGGCGGCGGCGGCGGCGGCGGGGCTGGCGCCCGGCGGGGCGGCGGCGAGAGCAAACTGGAGACCGACCGCCGGCATATCCGCCGGAGGATCACCGCCCTGGAACGGGACCTGGAGGAGCTGACCGCCCGGCGGGAGCAGCGGCGGAAGCGGCGGAAAAAGGACGATATCACCACCGTGGCCATTGTGGGCTACACCAACGTGGGCAAGTCCACCCTCCTCAACACCCTGACCCAGGCGGGAGTCCTGGCCGAGGACAAGCTTTTTGCCACCCTGGACCCAACCGCCAGGGCCCTGGCCCTCCCCGACGGTCGCCGGGTGATGCTCATCGACACGGTGGGCCTGGTGCGGCGGCTGCCCCACCACCTGGTGGAGGCGTTCAAGTCCACCCTGGAGGAGGCGGCCAGCGCCGACCTCATCCTCAATGTGTGCGATATCACTAGCCCCGGCATGCAGGAGCAGCTGGAAGTGACAAAGGACCTTCTGCGGGAGCTGGGTGCGGAGGACACCCCCATGATCACCGTCCTCAATAAATGCGACCTGGTGGCGGGCCATGTTGACCTGCTGGGGGAGCGGGTGGTAAAGATATCCGCCCGGGAGGGCCTGGGGCTGGACAACCTTCTGGAGGCCATCCAGCATGTGCTGCCCGCCACCCATCTGCGGCTGCGGCTCCGCCTGCCCTACAGCCAGGGCGACCTGGAGGCCCGGATCACCGCCGGGGGCCGGATCTTTGCCCGGGACTACGGCCCCGACGGGGTGGAGCTGGATGCCAGTGTCCCCCGGAGCCTGCTGCCCCTGGTCAGGGATTACGTCCTGACCGGGGAGGAGACGCCGGACGGCGGCGCCCAATGACGGGGGGAAATCTGACATGAGTATACAAAAAATGCTGGGCTATATGCGCAAGGCCATCACCGACTACGGGATGCTCCAAGATGGGGACCGGGTGCTGGTGGGGGTATCGGGGGGGAAGGACTCCATGGTCCTCCTCACCGGCCTGGCCCGGCTTCGGGATTTTATCGGCATAGATTACCAGGTGCTGGCCGCGACACTGGACCCGGGCTTTGACGGCGTGGAGCAGGACTACTCAGCCATCGAAGAACACTGCCGGGCCCTGGGGGTGGAGTATCAGGTGCGCCGCACCCAGATCGGCCATATCGTCTTTGACCTGCGGCAGGAGGAGAACCCATGCAGTCTTTGCGCCCGGATGCGCCGTGGGGCCCTCCACGACCTGGCCAAGGCCTGGGACTGCAACAAGGTGGCCCTGGGCCATCATGCGGACGACGCGGTGGAGACCTTTATGATGAACCTTTTTAATGAAGGGCGGGTGGGGTGCTTTTCCCCGGTGACCTATCTGAGCCGCAAGGACCTCACTGTCATCCGGCCCATGGTCTATGCCCCAGAGCGGGATATCTCCAAGGCCGCCCGGAGCGAGGCCCTGCCCATCGTCAAAAGCAAATGCCCTGTGGACAAGTCCACCAACCGCCAGGAGACCAAGGAGTTCCTCCGGGAGCTGGAGCGGCAGGATCACGGCTTGAAGAAGCGAATTTTGGGGGCCATCCAGCGGGGGCATGTCAGCGACTGGTAAGAGCCAAAGAAAAGAGGCCGGGGGGCCTCTTTTTTGCTGGGCGGAAGGGCGGGGAAAATGCCGCGGGCCCGCGCCGCCGCTAAACTGGCATCATTACGGAGGAAAAGAGAAGCGCCGTTCCCGGGCAGAAAAAGACCCCTACTCAGCCAAAACGAGGAGGGCTCTTTTTCATTCATGCCCAAGGGCCCGGCTTAATGCCATTGGGCCGGAGCCCTTACTTTTGCAGGATGTGTTTAAACAGGGCCCGGCATCCCTCCATAACGTCCTCAAAGGCGGCGTCAAAGTCCCCCGTATACCAGGGGTCGGCAATATCCCGGGGATGAGGGGTGAAATCCAGCAGGCGGCGCACCTTTTCCCACCCTGGGTCCCCCTCCCGGAGCCTCAGGATCTGCCGCATATTGATAATGTTGCGGCTGTCCATCCCCAGCAGCCAGTCCCAATCCTCCAGGTCCCGGGCATGGAGACGGACGGCCCGCCGCTGGGGGCAGGGGATGCCCTCCTGGCGGAGCTTGGCCTGGGTGCCCCCATGGACAGGGTTGCCCAGCTCCTCGGTGCTGGTGGCGGCGGACGCGATCACAAAGCGCTCCGCCATCCCCGCCTCCTTCACCAGGGCTTTCATCACATATTCCGCCATGGGGCTGCGGCAGATGTTGCCGTGGCAGACAAACAGTATCTTATGGGTAGTTTC
>JAEXZK010000240.1 GCA_023451415.1 Bacillota bacterium
CCTGATCCTGGCGGCCTGCCTCCCCATGAAGCCAAAAATCCGGCGGAGGCTCCTCCGGCTGGGCGCTCTGACGGCGGTGGTAGTCTGTCTGATCTTTTCTTTCCGTCAGTGGGGGAGCGTCCTCATCGCAGCCAATCCGGAGGGCCGGTCCCTCTCCGTCACCAAGGACAGCCGCACCTTTTTGGTCTATGACGATACGGATCGTGATGGTTATGACGCCAGGATGCTCACCGGGATGCTGACCCGGGCGGGGCTCGGCCCGCCCGAGACCGGCCTGCCCTTCCGGGGCGGCGTGATCGCCTCCGCCCCGGTGGAAGAACGGCTCCCGGGCATCCGGGCAGGGATGCCCCACGCTTATGCCACCCTGGTGGAGGTGGGCGGCATAAAACTGCTGAAATTCTGGGCAGGGTATGATATAATAAACCAGTATGATTCCCAGGCGCTTTGGCAGGAGGCGGATATCATCGCCGACCTGGATTGGAACCTCTATGCCAGAAACCCGGAGATCACTGTCATCCGGCGGCGGGACGGCGACCAGTTTGCCCTCCTGCCCCGGGAATTGATCCAGGAAGGAGGCGGTGGCCATGCAGCTGCAAAATCCAAAAAAGCTGGGGGAAGAGCTCCTTAAGGCTGCCGCTCCGGTGGCCCTCCTGTACGGGGAGGACGGCTACCAGCTGGAGCGTTCCGCCGCGGCCCTGGTCAAGGGTACGGTGGACGCCTTTCCCGACTTCAACCTCTATTCTGTGGACGGCAGGGCCGGGGTGGACATGGACAAGGTGGCCGACTCCGCCCAGAGCCTCCCCTTTATGGCGGAGCGCAGGGCGGTGGTGCTGAACGATCTGGATCTCTCCGCCCTCTCCGGCTCCGATGCGGAAAAACTCTGGCAGCTCCTCCAGGACCCCGTCCCCACCACCCTCTTCCTCATTACAGCCCGCACCGTCCCCCTGGACCTGAAGAAGAAGGGCTCCCGGGGGCAGAAGCTCTTTGACCTCTGCGACAAGGCGGGTGTGGTCTGCGAATTCCGCAAGCCCGCCCGGGGGGACGCCGCCAAGCTGGCCGCAGCCCTTGCCGCCAGGCAGGGCTGCCGGCTGGATCCGCCCGAGGGGCTGCTTCTGGCCGAATACTGCGGCTGCGACAGCCTCCGCCTCCGCAACGAGGTGGACAAGCTCTGCGCCTATGCCGGGGAGCAGATCCGCCGGGAGGACATCCTGCTTCTGGTGGAGCCGGTGGCCGAAGCCCGCATCTTCGACCTGTCCGACCAGATCGTCCGGCGGGACTTCCGGGGCGCCATGGAGGTGGTGGACCGCCTCCTCTTCCAGCGGGAGACCCCGGTGGCCATTCTCACCATCCTCACCATGGCCTTTGTGGACATTTACCGCGCCGCCTCCGCCAAGGCCGCCGGCCTCTCCGAAAAGGACGCCAAGACCGCCTTCGGTTACGGAGGGGGCGGATACCGGTACACCAAAGCCGCGGAAAACCAGCGCCGGGTGGACAGGCGCTGCCTGGGGGACATCCTGGAAGCCCTGGCCCGGGCGGACCGGGACATGAAAACCGGCGGCATCGATCCCGCCGTGGTCCTGGAGACCGTCATCGCTGAGATATTCCTTATTATGAACAGGAGCGAAGCGTCTTGATGAAGGTGGACCTGCCCATCATAGTGGAGGGCAGATACGACAAAAGTAAGCTCAGCTCCCTGGTGGAGGCGGATATCATCGTCACCGGGGGCTTCCGCATTTACAAGGACCGGGAAAAGCTGGCCCTCATCCGCCGCCTGGCCCAGAGGGACCGGATCATCATCCTCACCGACAGCGACCGGGCGGGCTTTCAGATCCGGCGGTACATCGCCGGGGCTGTGCCCCCGGACCGGATTGTCCACATTTATATCCCCGAGATCCTGGGCAAGGAGAAGCGGAAGGCCGCCCCCGGCGCCCAGGGCATCCTGGGGGTGGAGGGCGTCCCCTCCCACATCCTCCGCCGCGCCTTTGAGGAGGCGGGGGTGGTGGTGGAAAACGCCGGCCAGGCTCCGGCGGCCCCCAACCGCCCCTCAGGTCCGGCCATCACCAAGGCGGATTTGTACGCCCTGGGCTTCTGCGGTGGGGAGGGCAGCGTCCAGCGGCGGCGGGCCCTCCAGAAGCGGCTGAGCCTGCCCCAGGCCCTCAGCGCCAACGCCCTGCCCGGCGTCCTGAACCGTATTATCACCCGGGAGGAGCTTTCCGCTCTGGCGGAGGAGCTTTCCCAGGAGCTTGGAGAGGAGGAATGATCATGGAGCCCATCCATTACATCGTCCTGCGCATCGACGGGGATTATGCCCAGCTGGTAACGGCGGACGAGCCTCTGGCCACCCCTTTCCCGGTGGCCCTGGCCCTGCTCCCCGACGGCGTGGGGGAGGGTGACCACCTGGTGTGGGAGAACCTGGAGTACACCATTCTTCCCTGACCGTCCCGGCCCAGGGCTTCCCCGAAAGCGAGAGGGATTGCCGGATTTTCCCCAAGCGGGGATGAGCGCAAGGCGGAAAAAGCCCGGGGGGTCTTCCGGGTTTCCGGTCTTTCCCGCGGCAGCCGCCGTCATCTGTAAAAAGACTGCCGCCGTCACTTTTAAAAAACGGTGTTTTTGACTTTTAAGCAGATCCCAACCATTTATTAAGAAAGGAGGGCCCCGCCACGCAGATATTTAGTCTGACATTCCTTTTCTTTTTCCTGCCCCTGACGGCTCTGGTCTACTATGCCGTCCCTCAGCGGTACAAAACCTTTGTCCTTTTTGTGGCCTCCCTGCTTTTTTATGCTTTCCTGCCCAGCCCCTTCGCGGGGCCTGCTCCTCTGAATCTTATCCCTCTCAACCTGCTTATCATGCTGGCATGCGTCTACTCGGACTATCTGCTGGCCCGGCCCATCTATCTCTACGGCAAGGGACGGCCCCAAGCCCGGGCGGCCTTATATTTCTGCGCTGTTAAAAACATCCTTCTTTTTGTGGCGCTGTCCTCGGTGAGCCAGCTGGGCCTGATGGCGATGCCGGTGGGGGTGGCCATCTACGCCTTCACCTCCCTGGGATACCTCATCGACCTGTACAACGGCGAGGCCGATCTGATCACCTCCGTCTATGATTACGGCCTTTTCTGCTGCTTCTTTGGCAAAATATATGTAGGGCCCGTGGTATCCTGCAACGATTTTATCACCCAGCTGCACCGGCCCTCCCGGCCTTCCCTCACCAGGATGGGCGGCGGGTTTGTCTGGATCATCCACGGCCTTGCCAAAAAGTTTATCCTGGCCGACAGCATCCTCGTCCTGTCCGGCCAGCTCAAGGCCATCGATTACACCGAAAAAACCGTATTCTCGGTATGGCTGCTGCTGGTGTGCTATATTTTTGCCGCCTACTTCACCCTGTCGGGATACAGCGATATGGCCCGGGGCGTGGGCGCTCTCCTGGGGCTGGACCTGCCGGAAAATTTCCACTACCCCCTCCAGGCCGACTCGGTTACCGACTTTTTCTCCCGCTTCAACATCTCGGCCTACCGCTTTGTCCGCAAATATGTTTACGGCGCCCTGGGTGCGGAGGACAACGGCCCCCTGGCCACCACCCTGAACATCATGCTCATCACCATGCTCATGGGCCTGTGGTACGGCGTATCGGTAAATTTTCTGGTCTGGGGCGCATCCCTGGGGCTGGTCATCGTCCTGGAGACCGTCTTTGGGGAGAGGTTTCTTCATCGGGTCCCTCTGCTGCTGCGCAGGCTTTATACCTTCGTCTGCATTGTCATTTCCTTTGTCTGGTTCTCCACCCAGAACCTGAGCCAAGCCTTCTTCTACCTCCAGACCATGTTCGGCCTGGAGCGCGCCTCTTACGACCTGTTCCCTCCTTCCCTGATAGATGAATACAGCCTTTATCTGGCATCCTCCAACTGGCTGCTTCTGCTGCTGTGCGCCTTCTTCTGCACCAGCCTCACCAGCCGCACCGCCCGGCGTCTGGGCAGCCGCCGCCCGCTGGCGGCCGGTTTTCTGTCCGTCTTGTCCAATCTGCTTCTGCTGGCGGTGGTGCTGGCGTTTATGGTTTAGGGGGTGTGGGGATGAAAAAACGTGCTTCCACCATCATCTATATTCTCACCATCCTGGCACTCTCCGCCTTTTCTTTCCTGCTCCACCCTGTTTCGGCCAGGACGGCCCTGGCCACGGTGGTCAACCCCGAGCTTTTCGGCTCGGTGATGGAGGACTTCTTCCAGCACAGCCTGCCTTTTGCCGATACCCTGCGGGACGTCTGCCTCCAGCTGCGGATGGCCGGCGGCGCCGAGGAGTTTGACGGCATCGTCCTGGCCAACGACGGCCTTATTGAAAACTTTGCTCCCAGCGGGGACAGCTCCCTGCGCAAAGGCAATACCGCCGCGGTGCGCCGGTTTGCCGAGGACAGCGGCATTCCCACCCACCTGATGATCGTCCCCACAGCCTGCGCCATTTACCAGGAGCAGCTGCCCGCCCGGCTTGATCTTTATAACCAAAAGCGTTTTATTGAGGAGACCTACCGCTCCCTGTCGGGGCAGGTCACTGCCATCGACGTCTATCCCGCGCTGTACAGCGCCCGTGGGGACTATCTCTATTACCGCAGCGACAGCCGTCTCACCTCCCTGGGGGGCTACACCGTCTATCAGACCATGGCCAAGCGGCTGGGGCTGACCCCCTACCAGGAATTTTCCCTGGACCGGGTCTCCCACGATTTTTACGGCGACCTGTATGACCGCTGGGGATACGGCGGCGTCAAGCCCGACATCATCACCCTGTACCACAACCAGTCGGCAGAGCGGTCCTTTGAGGTCTATCACTGGGACCGCTATGAGGAGCGCACCTATTACAGCCTCTACCCCGCCGAGGCAGCCGTCTCCGGCGGGGAGGACAGCATCATCCTGGGGGGGCACTCGCCCCGGATCGAGATCACCGCCGTAGGCGCGCCCGGCCAGAGCCTTCTGGTGCTGGGGGACCGGGACACCCTCAGCTATCTGCCCTTCCTGGCCCCTCATTACAGCAAAATCACCTATCTGGACCTGACGCTGCTCACCCAGTGGGAGATCGAGGACCTCGCGGCCTACGGCTACGACCAGGTGCTCTTTTCCTGTGACCTCAGCTCCTACCTTAACACCGATATCTTCTCCCGGGCGGCGGGCATGACCCTCACCGCTCCGGAGGAGCCGGAAGCCCCGCAAAGGGAAGGCTGAGCCTGACACATAAAACTTCATGCGCCGATGCTGCACTGCGAAAAACATACAAAAGCCTTGCGCATGAAGTTTTTGCGCATGTGGGGCGTCCCGCCCCACGCGCTTGAATCGAAAGGCCGTGCCGCTGAAAGCGGCACATGGCCATTTTGCTATGCTTTTGCATAGCA
>JAEXZK010000085.1 GCA_023451415.1 Bacillota bacterium
CGGTAATTCTTCATAGCGCCTCCTAAAAACAGCATGTTCTTGTATGATTTTACCACGATTTTCCCGGCAGGGAAAGTACCGTTCCCCCTTCCCGGAGGAATTTCCTTTGCTTTTGGACGGGAAAGGAAAATTTTTGAGGGCATGGCTATCAAATTTTGACAAAGTTTGCTCTTATTTCCTCCTTTTGCGACATTTGTTATTTACAAAAATGCAGGTATATAATATAATGAAGTTTACTTAGGGTAATATGTGCTTTCGCGGATACCCTTGGGAAAGAGGTGTGATGTGTGACCAGCGAGTTTTCTCGGATCCTGACGCTGCTGCGGAAGGAAAAAGGCGTGAGCCAGAAGATGGCCGCCGCCAGCCTGGGGGTTTCACAGGCGCTGCTTTCCCATTACGAAAAAGGCATTCGGGAATGCGGTCTGGACTTCCTGGTCAGAGCCGCAGATTACTACGGCGTCTCCACCGACTATATGCTGGGCCGCACCCCCGACCGCGCCGGAGCCACCCTATCGGTGGACCAGATCCCCGAAGCCGACGCCTTGGGCAAGGAGAACCATGGCAACATCATGGCGGTGCTGAACAAGAAGCTCATCGCCAATTCCCTCAATATTCTTTTCGACCTGCTTTCCAAGGCCGGCAGCGCTTCTCTGATCCAGGAGGTCTCCGACTTCCTCATGATCGCCGTCTACCGGGTTTTCCGGGTGGTATACAGCGCCAACGGCAAAAACCAGGCCGCCATCTTTAAGCTTCCGGAAGGCATCGCCCACCCCTATTCCAACGCCGCCATGGAGGTCCATCACGCCAATGCCTCTTCCATCGCTGCGGACAAGCCGCTGCCTGGGATGGACAAGATCAAAGATTTGGACAGCCTCCTGATGTCTACCGAGTCCATCACCCAGACTTATCCCCTCTTTGGCACTTCCCTGCTCAACCTGGTGCGCAATGCCGAAAAGGCGGTGGACCTGAGCGGCCAGAGCTGAATACAGCCGAAGAAAAGCGGTTTTTGAACAAACAGAAAACTTATTGCCGAAGCGCCCCGTCAAGGGGCGCTTTTCATTGACACGCCCCAGAAAAAAGACTAAAATAGTCTTTGATATTTGCCCCAAGGCTTGTCTTTTAAATAGAAGGACCGCCGTCCCTTTCTGCGGAGCCAGATGCCCGCAGGGTGAAAAATGCGGGAAGCCTTCCGGATTTCCGGACTTTGGGGCGCGGCGGCCGCTGTTTGCAAAAAAAAACCGGTAATTTTTGATCTTTCAAACAACCCTTGATAAGAAAGGAGGGAGAGCATGGCCAAAAGCCTTTTGGCGGCGCTGCTCCTCTGCCTGCTGCTCACCTCCTGTATGCCGGTGCAGACCAATGTGGAGGAGCTGATGGAGCCTCCAAAGCTCACCGACCGCCAATACCAGGTCAACGAGGCCCTCAAGGACGGCGTCGGTCAGAGTTTCAAGCTCAAGTACCCCCAATCCGGGGAGTACCGCTCCGCCTTTACTTTCTATGACCTGGACGGAGACGGTGAGGACGAGGCAATTGTTTTTTATGCCGATAATGATTCCGCAGCCTTCCTCCGTCTGACCATCCTTTACCAGGATGGCGACAGGTGGATCAGCGGCCCCGATCTGCTGGGCCTGGGCGCTGAGGTGGACTTTCTCCGCATCGAGCGGCTCACCTCCGGCGATGGTATGAGCCTCATTGTCGGCTGGAACCAGGAGTCCTCCTCAGGCAAAAAGATCGCCGCCATCTATAATTACCAGAACGGTTCCCTGGACATGGATTACACCGGGGATTATTCCCGCCTGGCTATCGATGATTTTGACGATAACGGCACCAGCGAGCTGATGCTCATTACGTCTTATTCGGTTTACGGCAGTTCCTCCGCCACCCTGGTGGGTGAAACAGAGCCGGGCTTTATTGATATTCTGGACGATGTGGAGCTTCCTCCCATGATCAGTTCCTACCTGGAGCCCCTCACCGGCTTCGTGGGCGCAGGGGTCCGTGGCGTGGTGGTGGACGGGTACACCGAAGGCCGCACCCTGGCCACCACCGTCATCCAGGTGAGAAACGGCGGCGTCATGAGCCTGCCTATGAGCGAAAACGACTACCTCCTCTTTACCCGCAGCACCAGGCGGTCCGAGGTCTACTCCCGGGACGTCAACGGTGACGGCGTCATTGAGATCCCTCTCCAGTACCCGGCCCCCGGCCATGACCAGCTGGAGGAGGAGGATACCCTGTATTATATCACCAATTACTCCCAGCTTTCGGGCACGGGCTTTGTCACCGTGGAGCGCGCTTTTGTCAGCGCCGCGGAGAATTACATGCTCACCTTCCCCGACGCCTGGATGGACGCCCAGGTTACCCTTTACCGCCAGCCTGAGCTGGGGGAGGTCATCTTTTTCCTGTACAACGGCTCCGATATTTATGACCGTTCCCAGGAGCTCTGCCGGGTCCGGGTCTATTCCACCCGGGATTACCAGGACAAGCTGGCCGCGGAGACCTACTTCCCCCTGGGGCAGAAAGGCACCTTTGAATACTTCGGCAGCCTTCCCGCCACCACGGTGGAGGGGATGAAGATCACCTCCAAGCAGATGAAGGAGATGTTCAGCTTTATCAATTAGGGGCTTTCCGGGGACAAAGCACCGTCTTTTCCGTAAACTCCCTGTTTCTTCAAGCAAGCCCCGTACAAAACAGCGTTAAAGGAGGGATTGTCCATGAAAAGGATCCTGATTTGTGAAGATGAGGACGCCATCCGCGATTTTGTGGTCATCAACCTGCAAAGGTCGGGTTACGAGGTGGTGGACGTGGCCAGCGGGGAAGCCGCCCTGGAAACCTATGAGAAGGAAAACGGCAATTTTGGCGTGGCCATTCTGGACGTGATGCTCCCCGGCATCGACGGCTTTACCGTCTGCAAGCGTCTCCGGGAGCAGAACAGCACCATCGGCATCATCATGCTGTCGGCCAAAAGCCAGGAGATGGATAAGGTCAACGGGCTGATGCTGGGCGCCGACGATTATGTCACCAAGCCCTTCAGCCCCTCCGAGCTGGTGGCCCGGGTGGATGCGGTCTTCCGCCGGGTGGGCCTCACCGCCGCCAAGCCCCAGCCAGAAAATGAGCTCCATTCCGGCCCCTTTGTTCTCAACATCCGCAGCCGCTCCCTCACCAAAAACGGCCAGCGCATCGACCTGACCCAGGTGGAGTTCCAGCTGATGGAGCATTTCCTCAAGAACCCCAACGTCGCTTTGGACCGCAGCACCCTTCTTTCCACCGTATGGGGGGACAGCTACTTTGGGGATGACAAGATCGTGGACGTCAATATGCGCCGCCTGCGCATGAAGATCGAGGACGAACCCAGCAACCCCAGATACCTTACCACTGTTTGGGGCTTCGGCTACAAGTGGGTGGAATGATCCCCCGGATTTGACACGGGACCGGCAAACAGCACAGAGGGAGAGGAGGGACCGCCATGGCGGTGAAAAAAATCACCAAACGGTGGCTGTTCAACAGCTTCGGCGTTATCCTCATCATCGTCATCGCCATGGTCATCGGCGTATCGGTGGCGGTCAAGGGGTTTTACTACAACTCTGTCCAGCAGTATGTCCTCTCCCGGGCCGACGCCGTCTCCACCCAGCTGGGCAATTTTGCCGCCGACCGCAGCGCCGATTTTTCCTCTCAGGTACGGCGTCTGGTGGAGGACTTTGAATACAAGAACAAAATGGAGCTGATGGCCCTGGACGCCGACGGAGGCATCATCATCACCTCCAGCGGCTTTGAGCCGGGCTCCAGGATGGAGATGCCCGACTATCAGGCCGCCCTTTCCGCCAGCGACGGCATCGGCATGGAGGTGGGCTTCCTGGGCAGCGAAAAGGTCATGTCCGTCACCTGCCTTTCCACAGCCCTGGGAGAGGACCTGTCCGCCATGCGGTATGTGGTCTCCCTGACCCGGGTGGACGAGCAGATCGTCATGGTCATCTTTCTGGTGACCCTTCTGGGCATTTTCATTATCCTTTTCGTCATCTTCTCCAGCTCCTACTTCATCAATTCCATCATCATCCCCATCGACGAGGTGGGCCGCACCGCCCAGCAGATCGCCCAGGGGGACTTTGACGTCCGGCTGGAGCCCCGCAATGACGATGAGATCGGCGAGCTCTGCCAGGCCATCAACAACATGGCGGAGGAGCTGGCCAATTCCGAAAAAGTGAAAAATGACTTCATTTCCTCCGTCTCCCACGAGCTGCGCACCCCCCTTACCGCCATCCGCGGCTGGGGAGAAACCATCATGAGCAGCGGCGAGATGAACCCCGAAACAGTCCAAAAGGGCATGCACGTCATCATGAACGAGGCGGAGCGCCTCTCCTCCATGGTGGAGGATCTGTTGGACTTTTCCCGGATGCAGAGCGGCCGCCTGAACCTGGAGATGCAGAAGCTGGACATCATCGCCGAGCTTTCCGACGCAGTGCTGATGTACACCCAGCGCGCCCAGCAGGAGAACAAATCCCTGGTATACGACGAGCCCCAGGACTTTGCCGTGGTGATGGGAGATAAGAACCGTCTGCGCCAGGTTTTTGTCAACATCCTGGACAACGCCCTGAAATATTCCGACAGCGGCGCCGCCGTCACTGTCACCGCCACCATGGGCGAGGGCAGTGTCACCGTTTCGGTGGCGGACACAGGCGTGGGCATCAGCGCCGAAGACCTGCCCAAGGTCAAAAGCCGCTTCTACAAGGGCAAAACCAACCGCCGGGGCTCCGGCATCGGTCTTGCCGTGGCGGACGAGATCGTCCAGATGCACGGCGGCCACTTGGAAATCGAATCCCAGAAGGACGTGGGGACCACCGTGCTGGTGACCCTGCCCCTTTACAAATAAGCCGCGCT
>JAEXZK010000086.1 GCA_023451415.1 Bacillota bacterium
GTCCCGATCAGGCGCTTCTCACTCTTGCCCTCTGCTCTTCCCTGCTGGGCGGAGCCGGGGCCATCCTCCTGGGGGCCGGCGTCAGGCATATTCGCCCGCGGTGCGGGAGCCAGCTGGCAGGGCTCACCGCCTACCTGCTGGCAGCGGCCTTTGCCGCCCAGCTTTGGGTTGGCCGGGCCTGGCCCTTGTATGGGCAGACCGCTCTTTTCCTGGCCCTTCCCTGTTTTTTTCTGCTTCGCAGCCTCCTCCGGGTGCCCGGTTTGGAAGCAAACCTGGAGCCTGAACAAGTTCCATGACGGCCCCTTTGCGGCAGGTGCGCTGAAAATCCCGCCGCCCGATCCGTCCCGCTGCCAGCCAAGACCCTGTGTCCAAACCTGTCTGTTGCCATGGCGGTTCCTGCGGAGGCCTCTTTCTTCTCCCGATGCCCCGGCCGGAGTTTTTCGGGAAGTCTCCCACTGGTGGAAACCGTTTTTCGGCCAAGCCGGAGGCTCAAGCCTGCCATGAAAAAGAACCGGCGCCTCAGGAGGCGCCGGTTCTTTTTGCCGCTTGACATCAGTAGATGGAGTCCACCTGGGTGTAGTCACTGGGGAGCTCCAGCATCCCGGCCGGGATTGATGTGCTGAATTCTTCGATTACCATAGCCACCTCCATGCCCATGACCTCCACTGTCATGGCATGGAGCTCCTCCCCTTTTGTGTAAAAACGCATGGTTATGCTCTCCTCCATGCCGCCCATGGTCTCTGGGTCCACCTTCAGGAGGAACTCCTGGTAGTCGTAGCTTTCACTGTCTACACCGGCCTCCACCAGGGAAGAAATCTGCCCGCTGCCGCTGCCCTTGTATTCCAGCTCGCTCAGGTCCGTGCCCACGGGCAGGCCCGTCCTGGAGACTGCGGAAGCGTCGGTACTGACGGCATAGGTACCCGCCGCATCATCGATGTTATAGGTTGCTCCGTCCAGAACCAGGACGTGGCTGGGCATCCCCATCATCTCTCCCCTGGTATCCGAGTCGGCCCCCTTGGCGGCCATCTCACCGGTCATTTCCATCCCCATGACATAGGCGGTATACTTCATATAGTAGCTGCCGCCTATAAAGGTCTTGACAGTGTCGTTGGAGACCATCCCCAATATGCCGCTCCCGGTGCCCCCGCCGGAGCCGTTTCCGCTGGGGCTGGATTCTTCTTGCGGGTCTTCCTGGCTGCTCCGGCCGCTATCTCCTCCCAGCAGGCCGCTGAGGGCCTCCAAGTCGGCATTCCCGTCCAGAAGGCCTTCCAAGCCTCCCAAACCGGGGTCTCCGCTTTGCCGGCTGCCGGCTCCTCCCTCCGCTCGCTCCACCGCTTCCGTCAGGTCTTCCATCAGGGGGTTGACCGAGGCAGAAGCCGTACCGATGTCCCCACAGCCCGCCAGGGCCAGGACCATAGATAATACCATCATCATTGCCGCTGCTTTCCGAATCATTCCCTTTTCCTCCTCTGTTTTGTCTGTGCACTCCGGTGTGTAACAAATGAAGTTTCCTGCCTCATTGTACTATTTCCCACCGGCGGAGGAATCACCCCGGGGGTGATTGGGAGGATGATTTTTCGGGTGATTTTCCCCCCGTCCGTCAATCAATCCGCGCCCTAATAAGTTCTGGGGAGACCATGCCGGAAAGTTTTTACAGCGGTACCGTATGCTCCGCCATTGCAGTCTGTCCCGCAGTCCCTAGGCAAATCCCTTCCCTGGCTTCCCAGCTTTGGGGCCGGAATTTATTCTTTTAGGCCGCTACGGCCCTGTATTTGCAGTCAAGTCCTTCTTCCCAGCATAGCTGGAGCATCTTTATGCCAAAGCAGAGCAAAACGAAAGCCCCCCGCGCACAGCGGAGGGCTTTTGAATACCACAATGGATCAAAGGAGGGCCCGGTACAGGGCGGCGATCTCTTCCACGCTGGTATCACGGGGGTTGCCGGGACGGCAGGCGTCGGCGTAAGCGGACTCGGACAGGAACTGCACATCCTCCTCCTTGAGGCTGCCCTTGAGGCTGTCGGGGATGCCCACATCGGCGGCTAGCTTGCGGACGGCGTCCACCGCAGCCTTACGGTACTGGGCCTGAGTCATGGCGTCCACACCCTCCACGCCCATGGCGCGGGCGATCTCCCGGTACTTTTCGCCGGTGGCCTCAGCGTTATACTCCATAACGGTGGGCAGGATGATGGCGTTGGCCACCCCGTGGGGGGTGTCGTACAGGGCGCCCAGGCCGTGGGCCATGGAGTGGACGATACCCAGGCCCACATTGGAGAAGCCCATGCCCGCCACATACTGGGCCAGGGCCATTCCCTCGCGGCCTTCGGCGGTGTTGGCCACAGCCCCCCGCAGGTGCTGGGAAATCAGGCGGATGGCCTCCAGGTGGAACATATCGGTCATCTCCCAGGCCCCCTTGGTGGTGTAGCCCTCGATGGCATGGGTCAAAGCGTCCATACCCGTGGCAGCGGTGAGGCCCTTGGGCATGCTGGACATCATATCGGGGTCGATGACGGCCACATCAGGGATATCATTGACATCCACACAGACAAATTTCCGCTTTTTCTCCGCGTCGGTGATGACATAGTTGATGGTGACCTCGGCGGCGGTGCCGGCGGTAGTGGGCACCGCAATGGTAAAGACCGCATGCTTTTTGGTGGGGGCAACGCCCTCCAGGCTGCGCACGTCGGCAAACTCGGGGTTGTTGGCAATGATGCCGATGGCCTTGGCGGTATCCATGGAGGAACCGCCGCCGATGGCGATAATGTAATCCGCCCCGGACTCGGCAAAAGCCTTGACGCCGTGCTGCACATTCTCGATGGTGGGGTTGGCCTTGATGTCGGAATAGATAGAATAGGCTATGCCTTCCTTTTCCAGCAGGCCGGTAACCTTGGCAGTGACGCCGAATTTGATCAGGTCGGGATCGGAGCAGACGAAGGCCTTGGAATAGCCTTTGGCCTTCACCACACCGGGAATTTCGCCGATAGCGCCCTGCCCGTGATACGATACGCCGTTGAGTACGATTCTGTTGGACATACTTCTCGCTCCTTACTTTTCTTTAAAAATTGGGCCGCCGTCCTCCGGCCGCCTAATTGTTATTATTATAACAATCATTGGGCGGCGCCGCAAGTGACAAAAAGGGCCCGGTGTCACTTTTTGCGGCACCGGGCGGCAAATGTAACGCGGTTCATGCGGGCTGAAGGTCGGAAAGCAGTTCCTCCAGGGGCTGGGGCAGCGCCTGGATCAGCAGGTCGGCCATTTTCTCCGGCGGCAGGGACATTCCTCCGTTCACCCACTCCACCGTCATATGGATGGAGCCCCGGCAGTACATCTCCAGCAGGAAAGCCACGTCCGGTTCCAGGGGCTTCCCGGTCTTTCGGGTAATGACCCCGGTGTAAAACTCCAGAATACATTCGTAATCATACTGGATCAGGGAGTTGCTGTCATTGGAGCGGAACGCCTGGGTAAAAAAACTCTTTTCCGCCTGGAGGAACCGGAATTTTTCCAGCAGGCCCTCCCGGAGGGTCAGGCTCACGCCCATCTGCTTAAAGGACCTTTGGGCCAAACGCTCAAAGTACCAGTTCACCAGGTCATATTTATCCAGAAAATTGCGGTAAAAGGTCTGCCGGGTCGTCCCGCAGCCTGAGACGATCTCCTTGACGGTGATCTTATCC
>JAEXZK010000242.1 GCA_023451415.1 Bacillota bacterium
TGAGGACCAGGGGGATGAAATAGAGCCCCTGCCGGGCGATGGCCAGGATGGAAGCCCCCAGGGTAGCTCCGATGTTCTGCAGCAGCATATTGCTGAGGATCACCCAGCTGGAAAGGGTGAGAGTTGCCGCCTGGATCCGCAGGGCCAGGGCCCCGATGGCGATAACCTGGGCGTCGTCCCGGCGGAAAATGGCGATGATCTGGGGGGCAAAAGCAAAGCCCAGGACGGAAAAGACCAGCAGCACCCCCACGGCCACCTTGATGCAGAACCAGAAGGCTTCCAGCACACGGTCATACCGCTTGGCGCCATAGTTGAAGCCGCAAACCGGCTGGAAGCCCTGGCCAAAGCCCAGCAGCACCGACTGGGCAAACATGGTTACCCGGTTGACAATGGACATGGCCGCAATGGCGGCGTCGCCGTAAACGCCGGCGGAAATATTGAGGAAGGTGATGGCCAGGCTGGCCAGCCCCTGACGGTAGAAAGAGGGAAGCCCGGTCTTAAAGATATCCCTGTACATCCCCAGATTGGGCCTGAAGCTGCGGAAGGAAACGCGGATGTTCCCGTTGCGGCCATGGTTCTGATACAGGAGGATGGAGAAACTGAGCATCTGGCTGAGCATGGTGGCCAGGGCCGCGCCGCCCACCCCCATATTGAGGCCGAAGATGAAGATGGGGTCCAGGATGATATTGACCACGCCGCCGGTGCCGATCCCGAGCATGCTGTAAAAGGCGCTGC
This sequence comes from Bacillota bacterium, assembly GCA_023451415.1. Lineage (GTDB taxonomy): Bacteria > Bacillota > Clostridia > Oscillospirales > Ruminococcaceae > Angelakisella. The sequence continues at coordinate 736 of JAEXZK010000242.1, forward strand.
CCTGGAACCGCAGGATATTGTTGAGGACAAAGGAGCCCGCCATAAAAGGGGCGGCCAGCAGGATATAGAAGGCGTATTCCTTGGCGTAGGGCAGGATGGTGTCCGTGGCGCCCAGAAGGTTGACGAAGGGCTCCAGAAAAAGAAGCCCCGCGACCGACAGGCACAGGCCGCAGGCGACGGCGGAGAAAAAACCCACCGAGGCCACCTGGACGGCCCGCTCCTCGTTGCGGCTGCCCAACAGGCGGGAAACATTGTTGCCCGCCCCCATGCCAAAGGTGAAGCCGATGGCCTGGATCATGGCCATCAGAGGGAAGATGACCCCCACGCCTCCGGTGGCGCTGGTGCCGATCTGCCCCACAAAAAAGGTATCCGCCATGTTGTAGATGGAGGTGACCAGCATGGAGATGATGGTGGGCACCGCCAGCCGGGCGATAAGCGGCTTGACCGGGGTTTCGGTCATCTGCCGGAATTTTTCCTCGGGGGTCATTGCCCCTTTTGCCAGGTGAATCATACAGGATATCCTTCCTCTCTCTGGGTTACTTATACAATTTTTATTATAGCTTAAATTAGTTGTGTGAGCAACTGTTGCGCGCGCAACAAAACACGCAAAATTTACCCCCCGATTGACAAAGGGAAAAACCGTCTGCCAGCAGTTAAAACCGTCGCTGGCCTCGTTAGCGGATTTGCCAGACCCGGTTTTCCCCGCCGGCAGGTCCTTTGGTGCTTTTCAGGAGGGAAAGCGGTGGACGGCAAGGCGGACGAGGCGGCCCGGCTTGCGCCCGGCAACGGGACAACGATATCATCTGTTGTTTTCGCCCGGAAAACCGGGTTTCCTCTTTGTGGACCGAGGGGATGGAATGCTTATTGCTCACAAGAAAAAAACAGCCTCCGCCCGGTAAGAGCGAAGGCTGACGGTTGTTATTTTGCCCTCTGGATGGGGAAGATGACGCCAAAGATGGTGGGGCCGGCATTGGTGGCCACCGAACCTCCGATGAGATAGGTGCCGGCGCATTTGAGCCCCGTTTCCTTGGCCACCTGCTTTTCCAGGGCCTTGGCGTTGTCCTTGCTGTCGGCCCGGAGGATATAGAAGGGCCGCCCGTCGTTGAGGCATTCCGAGGCCGCCAGACGGCACAGCTCCGCAATGAGCTTGTGATCCCCCCGCACCTTGGAAAAAGTCTCCAGGACGCCGTTTTTCAGGGACAAAATGGGCCGGAAGCCCATAACTTCCCCCACAAAAGCCGCCGCAGAGGTGATGCGGCCGCTTTTTTTGGCGTAATCCAGGTTGGTCAGGCCCACATAGACCTTGTACCCCAGCAGATGCTCGTAAAAGACATCCAGCACCTGGTCGCGGGTCTTGCCCTCCTGGGCGGCCCGGGCCGCGGCCACCACCGCATGGCCGTACACATAGGTGTAGGTGGCGGAGTCCAGCACGTCGATGGTCACGTTCTCCCGCAGGGCGGGCTGCTCCTCCAGCACCATCTTTTTGGCCAGGCAGGCGGCGTTGTAAATGCCGGAGGCGGTGGCGGTGATGGTGACGCAGATAATATGGTCGTACCCTTCCTCCAGCGCCTTGGCAAAGGCCTCGGCAAACTGGATGACTGTAATTTGGGCGGTGGTGGGGATGGCTTTGGAAGCGGCAAGGATCTTGTAGTACTCCTCGCTGGTAAAGTCTATCCCTTCCAGATAGGTCTTTCCATCCACCGTGATGGGGATGGGCAGCATCTGGATGCCAAGAGGCTCCGCTTCACTTTTGGGGATGTCCGCGGCGGAATCGGTAATGATCTTGATCAAAGCTCGGTATCCTCCCATTGATATTGATGCAGCTGGCCTTTGTTTTGAAGTCTGGGGAAGCCCCACTGGCGCAGGGCCTCGTAAGCGCCTATGGCCACGGTGTTGGAAAGGTTGAGGCTGCGCAGGCCCTCCAGCATGGGCAGGCGGACGCAGCGGCCGGGGCGGCTGAGAAGCAACTCCTCGGGGAGGCCGGCATCCTCCCGGCCAAAAACCAGGAACGCGCCGTCGGGATAGGCCACGTCGCTGTACACCTGCCGGCCCTTGGTGGTGAAAAAATACATCTCGCCGCCGGCGTTGCGCTCCAGAAATTCACCAAGGCTTCCATAATAGGTGATGTCCAGGTACTGCCAATAATCCAGCCCGGCGCGCTTGAGCTTGGCGCTGTCCACCTGGAAGCCCATGGGCTCCACCAGATGGAGCCGGGCGCCGGTGGCGGCGCAGGTGCGGGCCACGTTCCCGGCGTTTTGGGGGATGCGGGGCTCCACCAG
>JAEXZK010000122.1 GCA_023451415.1 Bacillota bacterium
CCTTGGGGGTCATATACATGCTGTTCTCGATCTGCCACTCGCTGGCCGCGGCGTCCAGGGCCAGGGCCACATCCTCCCCCGGGCGGTAGCACGCCTTGTCCACCGCCTCCAGGATCAGCTTGAGGGCCTCCTCGTCCGAGCTGAGGTTGGGGGCGAAGCCGCCCTCGTCCCCCACGCCGGTGGAAAGCTTCCGCCGCTTTAGGATACCCCCCAGGGTGTGGTAAATTTCACAGGCCCAGCGCAGCCCCTCCCCAAAGGTGGGCGCCCCTACCGGCATGATCATGAACTCCTGGATATCCACATTGTTGCCCGCATGGGCCCCGCCGTTGAGGATGTTCATCATGGGCACCGGCAGGACGCTGCCCGCCCCGGTGGCCAGCCACCGGTAGAGGGGCTGGCCCTGGGAGGCCGCGGCGGCCTTGGCGGCGGCCAGGGAAACTGCCAGGATGGCGTTGGCCCCCAGCCGCTCCTTGTTCTTTGTGTCGTCCGCCTCCCGCAGGACGTCGTCCAGAGCCTTGTGGTCCAGGGCATCCAGGCCCATGGCGGCCTGGGCCAGATCGGTATTCACATGCTTCACCGCCTGGAGGACCCCTTTGCCGCCAAAGCGGCCCGGATCCCCGTCCCGCAGCTCGTGGGCCTCAAAAACCCCGGTGGACGCGCCGGAAGGCGCCGCGGCCTCTCCAACGGCCCCGCCCTCCAGGGTCACCCGGGCCCAGACGGTGGGGTTGCCCCGGCTGTCTATAATTTCCAGGCCCTCCACTTTTTGAATGGATGTATTTCCCATTTCCTTTTTCTCCCTTCCGCGGATACAATAATAGTACTATTGTTGCAGGCAGAATGTCAAAATATACCTTTGCCCGGGATAAATTATTCTGGGCGGGCTGTGCAGACTAAATGACGAAACAAAAAAACCATTCGTTTTTTGTTTTGGGACACCAGGAGGCGGCAGCAAGATTAAAATCGTTAAGAATGGATGTAGTAGCATGAAACATTTAAAATTCTCAGCTCTCATGGTGGCGGTGGTGCTGGTGATGTCGCTGGCCTTCACCGGATGCTGGGGCAACGACGACAAGTCCTCCAGCTCCTCCAGCACTTCCAGCTCCTCCTCGTCCAAGCCGTCCAGCAGCAGCGTCCCGTCCTCTCCCTCCAGCAGCACCTCCAGCGAGAGCAGCGGAACCAGCAGCGGCAGCAGTTCCACCAGCGGCAGCGGAACCAGCACTTCCAGCTCCGTTGCGGCCATGGGCACCGATTTCGAGGAAATCGGTGCCCTCCCGGCCAAAAGCCTGGACTGGGGCCCCGGGGGGCCGGTGGATAAAAAGAACCGCTCCCAGGGCGCCCTCCAGTACAATGAAAAATTTGGCAAGTACGACGCCGTGTTCATCGCGCCCGAAAGCCCCAATATTTATCTTACCTTTGACGAAGGTTATGAATACGGCTTGACCCCCACCTTTTTGGATATTCTGAAGGAGAAGGACGTCAAGGCACTTTTTTTTATTACTTATGACTTTGCCAACCGGGAGAAGGAATTGTGCCGCCGGATGATCGACGAGGGCCATGTCATTGGTAACCACAGCTGGTCCCACAAGAACTACTCCACCCTTACCCCCAAGGCGGCCGCCGAAGACCTGATGAAGCTCCATGACTTTGTCAAGGAGAACTTCCAGTACGAGATGAAGTACTTCCGTTTCCCCAGCGGCAACTTCAATGAGCAGACCCTGGCCGTGGTCCAGAGCATGGGGTACAAGTCCCTCTTCTGGAGCTTTGCCTACAAGGACTGGCTTACCGACGCCCAGCCCCAGGCCGCCCCCTCCCTGAAGAAGATCGTGGACTCCTGCCACCCCGGCGCAATTTATCTGCTCCACTCCGTATCCAAAACCAACGCCGACGTCCTGGCCGAGGCAATCGACCAGATCCGCGCCGCCGGCTACGTCTGGGCCGACCCCAGCACCCTATGAACAGGAAAAAAGACCCTTCCCACCGGGGGAGGGTTTTTCTTTTTACAAATTATTACTGGATTGGCAGTTCTTTCGTTGGTATAATGGATGCACAAAGCGCCGGCAGGCGGGGAGAGTGGGCGGATACGCCGCCCCCTGTCCGGCGGCGCGGCCTTTTTACCAGCGATATCCCGGCGGACAAGCCGGCAAAAAAGGAGGATACGCCATGGAGACCTGTCAAAACTGTGGAAAGCCCCTGCGGGAAGGGGTCAAGTTCTGCCCGGCCTGCGGTGAGCCGGTGCCGCCGCCCCAGCCGACGGCTGAAGAATATGTGGCCGAGGCCGCCGCCGCCATCGACGACGCCCTGGAACAGAAGATGGCGGGCCAGCCCTGGAACACGGGGCCCAGCCTGCCCCTGGGCCAGCGGGAAGGGGAGGAGCTGGAGTCGGTGGAAGCCGAGATCGTGGAGGAGGGGGCCCTCCCCGGAGGCCCCAACCGCCCCGTCGCCCCCGGCCTTTCCTCCTTCCAGGAGGTGGAGCCCCGCCGCACCCCAGGGGAACGCCCCAGGAGGCGAAAAAGCCCTCCCCTGGAGCTGACGCCCCAGGCCCGGAAGGCCCTGATCGCCGTCCTGATCGCCCTGGCGGTTGTGCTGGTGGTGCTGGTGGCAGCGCTGCTGATGAACGGGGATGAGGAGCCGGCAGAGCCGGTGTCGGCCTCCTCCTCGGAACCCGCGCCCTCAGAACCCGAAACACCGCCGGCGGCGGATATCCCCGGCCCCGGCGAGCCCAGCAGCCTCAAGACCGTGGCAGCTGAGGCCATCGAACCCCAGTTCCTGGAGGCGGACCAGTTCCAGGACAACGGGATGGCCCGGGTCCGCACCGAAAGCGGCTGGGAGGTCATCGACCAGTACGGCAAGTTTATCACCGGTGAGGCCTATGA
>JAEXZK010000140.1 GCA_023451415.1 Bacillota bacterium
CCCACACGCTCGCGCACACGCCCCTCAAACGTGCCTGTCTGCCGATTCCAGCACTGCCGCACATGCAACTAACATTATATCATCACTTCCGTAGATGTCAAGAAATTTTCCGATTTTTTTTGGCAAAAAGAAATTTGTTTTTTAAGTCCTTTTTGGTATGTTTTCATCTTGCTCTACAAATCGTACTATTTCCTCTCGGCTTGGTTTGAACGCTGTTGAAAGGTTTCCCACAGGATATTTCCACACTATACCGGGGTTTTTCCCTGTTTTGGCCTCCAAAATCAGCTTTTTTGTTGAAAACTCTGTTGAAACTGTTGATTACTTGCAGTATATCCACCTTTACGGCATTTGTTACCAAATCACAAATATTCTGAGAAAAGTTCTCTGTCCGGTGGAATTTGGGGGCAAAATATGATAGAATCACTTTGTTGCCGCGCTGAACCGCGGCACCCATTACGATAATTACGCCGCAGCTGCGGCACGAGGTAAAGCGATCATGAGTAACGATATTCCTGTTACGCGGCGCCGGAGCCACAAGAAAAAGGGCTCCGATCTTCTTCCCATTCTCTCTCTCACCCTGGCGGCGGTCGTGCTGTCTCTGGGCCTGGCGGGGATCTGGCAGCTGCTGGACCCTGTGGACTACATTCCGCCGGAGGAGCCTTCCTCCAACTTGGGCGGCATCCTCCCCACCGGCGACAGCGGCGCCTCGGAGGGGGACGAATCCCAGCCCCCTGCCGAGCCTTCCAGCGAGGAAAGCTCCTCGGCCGCCTCCGGGCCCGACGTGGCCCAGGGCGACTGGGTGCCCTCAGCCTATTTTGACGACGCCATGTTCGTGGGAGACTCCATCACAGACGGCATCAAGCTCTATGAGGTCATGAGCAACGCCACCGTCCTTGCCAACACCGGCATCAACCTGGACAGCATCTTTACCAAGGTGGTCTCCACCCCCTCTGGCGAAAAAACCATCATGGAAGCTTCCAAGGATTACGATCCCGGCAAGATCTATCTCCTCATGGGCATCAACAGTATGCTTTCCGGCGAGGACGCCTTTATCAAATCCTACGAGCGGGTGGTGGACGAGCTGATGGCCCAGCATCCCGGCGCCATCCTCTATATCCAGTCCATCCTGCCGGTGACCGCGGAATACGAGACGCGGCAGAGCGCAGTCACCGACAACGCCACCATCGACGCCTACAATCTGAGGCTCCGGGCCATGGCGGAGGAAAAGGGCGTCTACTACCTCAATGTGGCTGAAGTTTTTAAAGATGAGACCGGCGCCCTTTACGCCGAGGCCAGCCCCAAGGACGGCATCCATTTTGGCGCCACCTGGTACCGCAAATGGTTTGACTACCTGCGCACCCATGCGGCTGTGGACCCCGTCGACGCTTAATTTCTTTTGTCGAAGCACTTGCCCCCGGTGGGGCAGATCATTATAATAAGTATAGAAGGATGAAGCCTTATGAAAAAACTGCTTGTACTTTTCCTGGCTGCGGCCATGAGCCTTTCCCTGCTGGCCGGATGCGGCAATTCCGATTCCGGGTCCTCTTCCAAGAATGTGGACCCTGCCAAGCTGGCCGACGACGTTCTGGCCGCGCTGGCCCCCCAGGGCGAGATGATGGAGGCGGGCGAAAAGGTCCTCTCCAACTACTACACCGTGGATTCCAAAGTGGTGAAAAGCTCCAAGATCTACATCAGCAGCTCCTGGACTGCCGAAGAGGTCGCCGTCTTCCGCCTTGTGGACAGCAAGCAGGAGACCATGGACGCCGCCGAGGCCATGATCCAGCAGCGCATTGACAATCTCACGGCCAGCTTTGACGGATATCTTCCCGAGGAACTCGCCATCCTGGAGGACAACTCCGTCATCTACCGTCAGGGCGACATCATCTGCTTTGTTTCCGGCTCCGCCGACGGCGTGGCCGCTGCCATGAAGGTGATGAAGGAGACCTGTGAGTAACCTCCGTCTCTCCCATAAAAACCGCATCCCATAAAAAGGAGGAAGGACCATGTTTTTGGAAAGCGCCGTTGTCGTCATCCTCAGCATCATCCTGTGGTATCTTTTCATCCGCTCCGGCAAGCGGGCCACCGCTATGTCTGTTCTCCCTCTGGTGGTCCTCCCCCTCTTCAACATCGCCGGGCAAATGTTTTCCGTCCAGCTGGCCCGCCTTGGGCTCCTGGGCAGCCTGGAATGGCAGGTGCTCTTTGTCTTTCTCGGGCTTTTGGCCGGGGGTGCGCTGTTTGGGGGCATCTCCCGCAACATCAAACGTCCCACCGCCCGGCGCGGGTACCTGATCCTCTGCGGAGGGTTTACGGTCCTGTTCGCTTTTACCATTATCGTCAATCTCCTCCCCAATCTCAATTTTGGATAAACGCTCCGGCTTCCGGCTCTCTCCGCTGCGGCGGGGGGAGCTTTCTTTTTGATGCGGGGCGGATGTTCCAAAAATTTCCCCGGCAAAAAATCCGCATTTTTGAAGAAACCCCGGCGGCCCTGTCGTTTCTATAAGCAGGGAATCCCTTAGAAAGCGTGGTGAGGCAGTACGGCATGACAAACGAAAAGTTTGGCCAGGTGGTCACCCAGTACCAGCGCCTGGTATACACCATCTGTTATCAGATGGTCAGGGACCACTTTGAAGCCCAAAACCTCACCCAGGACACCTTTCTGTCCGCCTACACCCACATCGAAAGCTGCCGCGAAGAGGATCTGAAGCCCTGGCTGGCCCGCATCGCCGCCAACAAAGCCCGGGACCATCTGAAAAGCGCCTATGTCCGCCGGGTGCAGCTGGAGGACGAGGACGCCCCGGAGCGCTCCGGCAGCCCGGAGGACAGCCCTGACAGCATCTACATCGCCTCGGAAGGG
>JAEXZK010000250.1 GCA_023451415.1 Bacillota bacterium
CCTGGCGGGAGGGGCCGCCATGACGGTTCTGGGAGTCCTCTGCTCCCCCATGGCGCTTCGGGCCATGGGCACTCCGTCCGATATCATGGGCTATGCCCAAACCTACATTCAGGTTTATTTTCTGGGCATCACCGCCGCTTTTCTCTATAACATCGGCTCGGCGATCCTCCGTGCCACCGGCGACACCCGGCGTCCCCTCTACTTCCTTATCGCCGCCTGCCTGACCAATATCGTCCTGGACCTTCTCTTTGTGGTAAAGCTGGAGATGGGCGTCCTGGGGGTGGGCATCGCCACTACCATCTCCCAGTTCCTCAGCGCGGGGCTGGTGGTGCTGGCTCTGATGCGGGATCACTACGCCTGCCATCTTTCCTGGAAAGATGTCCGCTTCCACCCCGCCATCCTGTGGAGCATCGTCCGGGTGGGCTTCCCCGCCGGCGTCCAGTCCAATATGTACACCATCTCCAACATCATTATCCAGTCCCGTATCAACTCCTTTGGTACCAACACCATTGCCGCGTGGACGGCCTTTGGCAAGATTGACGGCTTTTTCTGGATGATCCTTGGCGCCTACGGCATCTCCATCACCACCTTTGTGGGGCAGAACTTTGGCGCCCGGCTTTTTGACCGGATGCGCAAGAGCGTTCATGTCTGCCTGGGGATGGCCTTTGGCACGGCCATCGTCCTCAGCCTGCTTTTCTACTGCTTCTTCGGCCCCATCTTCCATATCTTCACCGACGACCCCGGCGTCCTGGAGGCAGGCGCCCAGATGGTGCGGCTCATGGTGCCCTTCTATTTTACCTTTGTCTGTGTGGAAATCCTTTCCGGCGCTATCCGGGGCACCGGCGACGCCCTGGTCCCCATGCTCATCACCTGCGGCGGGGTCTGTGTCCTGCGGATCCTCTGGCTCTTCTTTGTCCTTCCCTTCCGCTGGGAGCTTTCCACCGTCCTGGTCAGCTATCCCATCACCTGGGTCATCACCTCCATCCTCTTTATCCTCTATTACCGCTATGGCAAGTGGTTCCAGCGGCGCGCCGCGCTGCTGGGCGCGCCGCCCGAAGGGGCCCTCTCCGCGGAGCCGCCTGCTCGGGAATAATCAAAAGGCCGGGAAGCTTCCCCGGCCTTTTTGCATTGTTGTCCCACACAACACTGTCAGCCTCCCCTGGCGGAATATGCGCCGGCAGGGCGCAAAACTGCCCTCCGGCAGGCGCTGCTTATGCAGCGCGGCCGGAGGGCAGTTTTATCCCCGAAGGGGGATCTTATTTGACGTTGTTTTCCAGGTTCTCCAACTCTTTGGCCAGAGCCTTGGGGAGACGGTCGCCCAGCTTGGCGTAGAACTCACGGATGCTGGCAGCGTCCTCCGCCCACAGCTTCTTATCTACAGAGAGGATCTCATCCAGCTGCTCGGCAGTGATGCTCAGGTTGGTGGTGTCGATGTCCTTGGCGTAGGGCACATAGCCGATCTCGGTCTCTCTGGCGTCCACTTTGCCGTCGCACCGGGCCAGGATCCACATCAGGACCCGCATGTTATCGCCGAAACCGGGCCAGATGAAGTGGCCTTCGTCATCGGTGCGGAACCAGTTGACGTTGAAGATCTTGGGGGCCTTGTCGCCCAGCTTCTCGCCCATCTCCAGCCAGTGGGCAAAATAATCGCCCATATGGTAGCCGCAGAAGGGGAGCATGGCCATGGGATCGCGGCGGACCACGCCCACAGCGCCGGAGGCGGCGGCGGTGGTCTCAGAGGCCATAGCGGAACCCACAAAAACGCCGTGGGCCCAATCCCGGGACTGGTACACCAGGGGAGCGGTCTTGGCGGGGCGGCCGCCGAAGACGATGGCGGTCACGGGCACGCCCTGGGGGTTATTGAACTCGGGGCTGATGCAGGGGCAGTTGATGGCGGGAGCGGTAAAGCGGCTGTTGGGGTGAGCGCCCTTGGAGCCGTCGGTGCAGTCCCACTTCTCACCCTTCCAGTTGAGGGCGTTGTGAGGAGGATTCTTGTCCAGGCCCTCCCACCACACGGTGTTGTCGTCCAGGTTGTGGACCACATTGGTGAAGATGGTGTCCTTGCCGCAGGAGGCCAGGGCGTTGGGGTTGGACTTGGCGTTGGTGCCGGGGGCTACGCCAAAGAAGCCGTTCTCGGGGTTGACGGCCCAGAGGCGGCCGTCGGGGCCGATGCGCAGCCAGGCGATGTCATCGCCCACGCACCAGACCTTATAGCCCTGCTTGGCATAGATCTCGGGGGGGATGAGCATGGCCAGGTTGGTCTTGCCGCAGGCGGAGGGGAAGGCGGCGGTGATGTACTTGGTCTCGCCCTGGGGGTTCTCGATGCCCAGGATGAGCATATGCTCAGCCATCCAGCCCTCGTTCTTGCCCTGGAAGGAGGCGATGCGCAGGGCAAAGCACTTCTTGCCCAGCAGGACGTTTCCGCCGTAGCCGGAGTTGATGCTCCAGATGGTGTTGTCCTCGGGGAACTGGCAGATGTAGCGGTCTTCCTCCACGATGTCCTTCTTGGCATGGAGGCCCTTGACGAAGTCGGGGTTCTCGTCGCCCAGATGATCCATGGCGCCCTGGCCCACACGGGTCATGATGACCATGTTGAGGACCACGTAGATGGAGTCGGTGAGCTCCACGCCGACCTTGGCGAAGGGAGAGCCCACATGGGCCATGGTGTAGGGGATGACGTACATGGTGCGGCCTTTCATGGAGCCGTCGTACATCTTGCCCAGCTTGTCGTAGGCCTCCTTGGGGTCCATCCAGTTGTTGGTGGGGCCGGCCTCTTCCTTGGTGCGGGCGCAGATAAAGGTTCTGCCTTCCACACGGGCAACGTCGTTGACAGCGGTGCGGTGGATGTAGCAGCCGGGGAGCTTCTCTTCATTGAGCTTGTGCATCTCGCCGGTGGACTCAGCCTCGGCCCGCAGGGCCTCCAGCTGCTCCTTGCTGGCGTCGATCCACACAACCTTGTCGGGTTTGCAGAGGGCGACCATTTCGTCCACCCAACCCAAAACGTGCTTGTTTTTTGTCATTGCCATAAGTATTTTTCCCCCTTGCTTTTTTCTTGTATGTTCAATATATTCCACAACATTCTCTGGCACACTCTTGCGTCATATATCGGATGACTGGTAAAAACAACCATATGCGGGAAGTAAAGCAAAATTGTCTATTTTCCATTATAGCGGCATGACAAAAAAATATCTATGGATAAAATATGAAATCTTTTCTATCCGCCTATCAGTGAATTGTGCATTAGTGCAACCCCATTTTGACCTTTTGGAGCGTGAAGGCGCTTTTTGTGTCTGATCGTGCAACAATGCCGTCCCTGCCGCTTCATCCACGCCAATTTTAGAGACTTCCGGGCGGTTTTGTGATATACTATCCGTGTATGTATCAAAAACGGAGGGCACCCTCATGAAACTATTGGTTTTCGACTCCAACAGCATCCTCAACCGCGCCTTTTACGGCATCAAGCTCCTTACCGCCAAGGATGGCAGCTATACCAACGCCGTATACGGCTTCTTCAACATCGCCCTCAAGCTTATTGACGACCAGAAGCCCGATATGACGGCTTTTGCCTTCGACCTGCGCGCTCCCACCTTCCGCCACAAGCTCTACGAGGGCTACAAGGCACAGCGCAAGGGGATGCCCCCCGAGCTGGCAGAGCAGCTGCCGGTGGTCAAGGAGCTCATTGCCGCCCTGGGCTATCCCGTGGTGGAGCTGGAGGGCTACGAAGCCGACGATATCCTTGGCACCCTGGCCCGCCGGGCCGAGGCCGCCGGGGACGAGGCGTATCTGGCCACCGGCGACCGGGACAGCCTCCAGCTGGTGGACGGGCATGTCACCGTCATCCTGGCCGCCACCCGTGCCGGCGGCGCGGAGTACTTGGCCATGACTCCGGAGGCCATCCGGGAGAAATACGGGGTGGAGCCCCGGCAGCTCATCGAGACCAAGGCCCTCATGGGGGACAGCTCGGACAATATCCCCGGGGTGCCCGGCATTGGGGAAAAGACCGCTTTTTCCCTGATTCAGAAATACGGGACCGTGGAAAAGATCTACGAGGACGTGGAGGCCCTGGAGGCAACCCCCTCGGTAAAGAAAAAACTGGAAGCGGGCCGGGAGCTGGCTTTCCTCAGCCGGAAGCTGGGGGAGATCTGCTGCGATGTGCCTCTGGGGGACTGCCGGGAGCTCTGCGCCCGGGGGCCGGTGGACAACGACGCCCTGTATGCCACCCTCAGCCGTCTGGAGCTCCACACCCTCATCAAGCGCCTGGGGGTGACTCCCCCCGTGGGGGGCGGGGCTTCCGCGGAGCAAAGCGAAGCACCCGCGCCCCGCTTTACCCTGGTCTCGGCCGGGACCGGCTCCTTCCCTCTGGAGGCAATGGACGACGAAGCGCCCTTGTACCTGGCCGCACAGAGCCGGGGGAGCGCCGTCGCCGCCCTGGCCCTGGCCGCCGGGGACAGGGTGTGGGTGGCGGAGGACCCGGAGCCGGAATTCCTGGCCCGGCTGTACGCCCTGCCCAACCCCAAGTGGTGCGATGACCTCAAGCCCTTCTACAAGAACGCGCTGGAAGGGGACATGGAGTTTCTTTCCCCCGCTTTTGACGTGCGGCTTGCCGGTTATCTCCTCAGCCCCAACTCCACCGAGTACACGGTGGAGCGGCTCATGGGCGAGTACGCCGTCCCCCAGCCCCTGCTGGAGGGCTGGGGCGGAGAGGGTGAGGCTCCTGCGCTGGCCCTCCGGGCAGCTTCCCTGCCCGGCCTCTGCGCCCGGCTGGATGTGGAAGTTGAAAAAAACGGCCTGGGCAAGCTCCTCCGTGATATTGAAATGCCCTTGGCCGAGGTGCTGGCCTCTATGGAAAAGGAGGGCTTCCGTATCGACCTGGACGCCCTCCGGGCCTATGGCGCCGAGCTGGACGGACGTATCCGGGAGGAAGAAGCTGCTATTTACGAGTTGGCGGGACGCACCTTCAATATCAACAGCCCCAAGCAGCTGGGGGAGGTGCTCTTTGACGAGCTGGGCCTCCCTGTCCGCCGTAAGACCAAAAACGGCTACTCCACCGACGCCGAGGTCCTGGAAAGCCTCCGCCCCCATCACGAGATCGTGGGCCGTATCCTGGACTACCGCAAGTATGCCAAGCTCAAGTCCACCTATGTGGAGGGCCTTGATAAGGCGGTGGGGCCCGACAGCGTCATCCGCACCTCTTTCAACCAGACCGAGACTCGCACCGGGCGGATCAGCTCCGCCGAACCCAATATGCAGAACATCCCCATCCGCACCGAGCTGGGCAGCCGGATGCGGCAGTTCTTTACCGCCCGGGAGGGGAACCTGCTGGTGGACGCTGACTACTCCCAGATCGAGCTGCGGGTGCTGGCGGCCATCGCCAAGGACGAAAACATGACCCAGGCCTTCCTGGCCGGGGAGGACATCCACCTCAACACCGCCGCCCAGGTGTTCGATATGCCGCCCCTTTTCGTCACCCCCCTGATGCGCAGCCGGGCCAAGGCGGTAAACTTCGGCATCGTTTACGGCATCTCCGCCTTCTCCCTGTCCAAGGACATCGGGGTCACTGTGGCGGAAGCCGACCAGTATATCAAGAATTACCTTAAGACCTACTCCGGCGTGGCCCGGTATATGAAGGAAACGGTGGAGGAAGCCAAGGAGCAGGGGTACGTTTCCACCCTGTTCGGCCGCAGGCGCTACCTGCCGGAGCTGAAAAGCAGCAACCGCAACCTGCGCAGCTTCGGGGAAAGGGTGGCCATGAACATGCCCATCCAGGGCACCGCCGCCGATATTATCAAGATCGCCATGGTGCGGGTCTACCGCCGCCTGCGGCGGGAAAACCTGAAGGCCAAGCTGATCCTCCAGGTCCATGACGAGCTCATCGTGGAGGCCCCTCAGGAGGAAGCCGAAGCGGTGCGTCTCCTGCTGGCGGAGGAGATGGAGCGGGCGGTGAGCCTCTCCGTCCCCATGGAGGTCAGCGTCAGCGTGGGCAAGACCTGGCAGGAGGCCCACTGAGATGGCCCCCGGCCTCATCATCCGTCCCATGGCGGCGGAGGACGTCCCCGCCCTGGCGGAAATCGAACGGGCCTGCTTTTCCACCCCCTGGAGCGAAGCCTCCCTGGCCGCCGAACTGCAAAAGCCGGGAGCCGTCTTTCTGGTGGCGGAGCTGGATGGGGAGGCCGCCGGTTACGCCGGGATGAACTGGGTCCTGGACGAGGGATATATCGACAATGTGGCCGTTCTCCCCGCATTCCGGCGGCGGGGGGTGGCCCGGGCTTTGATGGAGGCCCTGGCGGCCAGGGCCCGGGAGCTGGGCCTCAGCTTCCTCACCCTGGAAGTGCGTCCCTCCAACACCGGGGCGGCGGCCCTTTACCGGGGGCTTGGCTTCCGGGAAGCCGGGCGGCGGCGGAATTTCTACGCCCGCCCCACCGAGGACGCCCTCATCCTCACCAAAGAAATGACGGATTAGCCCGGGGCTCCCCTTCCGGGGCGGCCTTTGGGGGGCAGGATCCCTTTTTCAAAAAAAGCCGGGGGCAGCTTTTTTCCCGCAGTCGGGCAGGCTCCCCGGATAGTATACATCCGGATCGCTCCGGAGCAACATTGTCAACAGCAAGGACGTGGACTATGAAAATACTCAGTATTGAAAGCTCCTGTGACGAAACCGCTGCCGCGGTGGTGGAGGATGGCCGCAGGGTCCTCTCCTCCGTGGTGGACTCCCAGGTGGAGGAGCATAAGAAATTTGGCGGCGTGGTGCCGGAGATCGCCTCCCGCCGCCATGTGGAAAACATTGTGGCCGTTACCCGCCAGGCTCTGGAGGATGCTTCCCTGGAGGCCGGGGAGGTGGACGGCATCGCCGTCACCGCCGCCCCCGGGCTTATCGGGGCGGTGCTGGTGGGGGTCAATTTTGCCAAGGGCCTGGCCTTTGCCCAGGGCAAGCCCCTGATCCCGGTGCACCACCTCCGGGGGCATGTGGCCGCCAACTACATCACCCATCCCACCCTGGAGCCCCCCTTCCTCTGCCTCATCGTTTCGGGCGGGCACAGCCACATCGCCCTGGTG
>JAEXZK010000276.1 GCA_023451415.1 Bacillota bacterium
GTTCCGGGCCAGCTCCAGGGAAGCGGCCACGTCGGCGGCGGTGACCACCGACCCGTCGGAAAAAACCGCGTTGCCCCGGAGATGGATTTCCACCCGGGTGCCGTCCTGAAGGGAAACTTCCTGAGCCAGGCGGTTCTGGGGCTGATAATTTTCGTCCAGCGCCACCAGGGTGTCATACAGCAGGCCCGCGATGTAGTAATTCTGGAGGGTCTGGCAGGTGTAGGGGTTGAGGGTGTCGTCGGATTGATAAGGTATCCGGGCGCTGCCTATGGTCTCCCGGGCCACCGGCTGCTGGTGAGAGAGGACCGCCTCCGTGCCGGAGGAGGCGTCCCCCCCGGCCGGAGAGTCGCAGGCAGCCGCGGAGAGGGTCAGGCCAAGGGCCAGCGCCAGGGCGATTGCTCTTTTCATAGAGTCCTCCCGATGCGCCCCGGCCAATAGAAAAGGCGGAGCGCCCTTTGTTCAGAGAGCTCCGCCCGCCTGCGCCCGGCTCACCGCGGTTCCACAATGAGCTTGATGGCCGTGCGTTCTTCCTCATCTATGGTGATATTGGCAAAGGCCGGGGTGCAGATCAGGTCCACACCGGCAGGGGCAAGGTATCCCCGGGCAATGGCCACCGCCTTGATCGCCTGATTGGCGGCGCCGGCGCCCACTGCCTGAACTTCCACCGCGCCCTTTTCGCGAATAACACCGGCGATGGCGCCGGCCACGGAGTTGGGAATAGATTTTGCGGAGACTCTCAGTATTTCCATTTTCTCAATCCTCCTCAAACCAATGGGCTTCCTACCTTCAATATACTTGATTTCAGGGGTAACCGCAAGGTTTTTCGTGGAAGATTGTTATTTTATTCTATGTTTATCCGAAAAATTTTAGCCGTTTTGCCAGATTTGTTGTCAATTTCCAGGCAGACGCCGCTGAGACGGCAGAAGCCCTTGTCCGTTTCAAACCGGGTGGGCAGGCTGGTGCGGAAACGGCGCAGGGCCAGCTCCGGTTTTACCCCCAGCACCGAATTAAAGCTGCCGCACATTCCCAGGTCGGTGATGTAGCCGGTGCCCCCGGGGAGGATCCGCTCATCGGCGGTTTGGACATGGGTGTGGGTGCCCACCACGGCGGAGGCCCGGCCGTCCAGATAAAAGCCCATGGACAGCTTTTCTGAAGTGGCCTCCGCATGGAAGTCCACCAGAACGATGGGGGCGTCGGCCTTTGCCAGCAGGCGGTCCGCACAATCAAAGGGGTTTTCGTAGCTCTCCATATAGCAGGTGCCGGTGAGGTTGAGCACGGCCACGCGGGGACAGCCGGGCTTGTCATACCAGCACATCCCCTGTCCCGGGGCCTCGGGGTGGAAGTTGGCCGGACGGATGATCTGCCCGCTTTCTTCCAGGACGGGGTAGATCTCCCGGCGGCGCAGGGCATGGTTGCCCAGGGTCACAATGTCCACACCGCTGTCCAGCAGGTGGTCGGCGCTGCTGGGCAGAATGCCGTTGCCTTCGGCGGAGTTTTCTCCATTGGCAACAATGAGGTCGGGCGCGTACTCCCGGCGCAGCGCGGGCATCCGTTCCCGGATAAAGGCGCAGCCGTTCTGCCCCACCACGTCGCCTATCATAATAACGCGCATATCACAAGGCCCCCTTTGGGTGTCTTCCGTCCCGGGGACGGTCCTGAGCCATTATAGCAGATTTGCAGGGAAAAAGGAAGCGCCTTCGTTTTGAAGGCGCTTCCTGCTGAAGACCGTATTCTGCTTAACCCAGCTCGGAGAAATACTTGATGGTGCGGACCATCTGGCTGGTGTAGCTGTTCTCGTTGTCGTACCAGGAAACCACCTGCACCTGGTAGGTGTCGTCGGTGATCTTGGCCACCATGGTCTGGGTGGCGTCAAACAGGCTGCCGTAGCGGATGCCGATGACGTCGGAGGACACGATGGGGTCGGTGGTGTAGCCGAAGCTCTCGGAAGAGGCGGCCTTCATGGCGGCGTTGACGCTGTCCGGAGTGACGTCCTTGCCCTTAACAACCGCCACAAGGATGGTGGTGGAGCCGGTGGGGACGGGGACGCGCTGGGCGGAGCTGATGAGCTTGCCGTTGAGCTCAGGGATGACCAGGCCGATGGCCTTGGCGGCGCCGGTGCTGTTGGGGACAATGTTGGCGGCGCCGGCACGGGCACGGCGCAGGTCGCCCTTGCGGTGGGGGCCGTCAAGGATCATCTGGTCGCCGGTGTAGGCATGGACGGTGGTCATAATGCCGCTCTGGATGGGGAAGGCGTCGTTGAGGGCCTTGGCCATGGGGGCCAGGCAGTTGGTGGTGCAGGAAGCGGCGGAAATGATGGTGTCGGAGGGCTTGAGGATATCGTGGTTGACGTTGTAGACCACGGTGGGCAGGTCGCTGCCCGCGGGGGCGGAGATGACGACCTTGCGGGCGCCCGCGTCGATATGGGCCTGGGACTTCTCCTTGCTGGCAAAGAACCCGGTGCACTCCAGCACGACGTCTACGCCGATCTCCTTCCAGGGAAGGTTGGCAGGATCCTTTTCCTTCAGGATCTCGATCTTTTTGCCATCCACGGTGATGGAGGTTTCGTCGCTCTCCACGGTGTGGCCCTCGTAACGGCCCTGGGCGGTGTCATATTTCAGCAGATGCGCCAGCATAGTGGGGCTTGTGAGGTCATTGATCGCCACGACCTCATACCCTTCGGCTCCGAACATCTGACGGAACGCCAGACGGCCGATGCGTCCAAAACCATTGATTGCAACCTTGACTGCCATAAAAATCAACACTCCTTCTCTGTTTTGGGGTAATTAATTTCGGTATATAGCTATTCTAACCTAAAGTGGAGCAAACTACAATAGTTTGATATTTGTTTCACAATAAATTCATGGAAAGTTTGTTTCCTCTGTACAAAAGGGGCTGGTTTTCATAGGAACACTTGTCCATTTTCCACCTTTTTCCTGGCCTTCCTCACCTTCCCGGAGAAGTGCCGGGTCGCGGCGGGGCTTTTGGCGCATACTAAGATTCGCAGCCTTGTCCCCGCCCTTGCCCGGCGTCACAAAACATCCTTAAAAAATACATCAAAAAAGGATGACAATCACTGCTTTTTATCCTATAATACAAATTAAGGCGTCGGCAAAAACAGCTATTTTTCAACACGGTGCCTTTGTACGTCCGCGGGGACAAGCCCATGATTAAGGAGAACGATTGAATCCATGCCTGATCCTAACATTTTTCAGTCCATGGCCCTCCAGTTTGCGGACGCGCCCTTCGCGGTCCTGCTGGCTGATCTTGACCTCAAGATCCTCTACACCAATAAATATGCCGAGGACATGTCCCGAACACTGGAGTTCTCCGACGGAATCAGGCTGATGGCGCCCCCGGAGGACTTGGATACTTGCCGCCAGAAGCTGAGGCAAGGGGAGAGCTCCAGGCTCTTTTCTTCGCCCATGCATGCCGCCGCCCTCTGCCTTTCCGTCTCCCCGCTGCGGGAGGGTGAGCAGATAGTGGGAGCTTTTGTAACTTTGGCGCCTGCGGAAATGCAGCCCGAGACCATCGGAGACGCGGTGGACGGTGTCAGCAGCTCGGTGCTTTCCAGCTGCTTCCGGCACCCGCTGTCCCAGATTTTTGCCTCTTTGTCGGTGATCCTGCGCAAGCTCCATGCCGACGATAACCATACCCTGGACAGCTCCATCAAGGTCATCAACCAGAGCGCCTACGTCATGCTGCGCAACATCAATAATATCATCGCCCGCATCCGCTTCTATTCCTCCTACCGGACGGAGTCCAAGGTGGTCAACCTGTGGGAGCAGGTTGCCGAGCTGCTGGAGGCGGCGGACATCACCCTGCGGCCCAACGGCTATACGCTGAGCTACAGCCTGCCCCAGGGCACTGACTGTGTGCGCTGCCACTTTGACCAGATCGCGGTGGCCCTCCTCAACATCATTTCCAACGCCTGCAAGGCTTCTCCCAAGGGAGGAACTGTTACCGTGGGCGGCAAGCGTCATGGCAATCTTGCCATTATTACCGTCATGGACAATGGCTGCGGCATTTCCCAGGACCTTATGGACAGGGTTTTTGCCCCCTTCTTTTCCTGGAACGCCGATACCCATGCCCCGCCCGCCATGGGCCTGGGCCTCAATGTGGCCAAGCAGATCATCTACGAAGAAGGAGGCACCCTGGCGCTGAACTCCCGGGAGGGGGAAGGGACGGCCGTGGCTTTTACGCTGCCCATTGTCACCGACACCCCCGACGAGCGGCTCCCTCTGGAGTGTGGCTCCTCGGCCTACCTGCTGGATCACTTTTCCCCCGTCTACTGGGTTCTGTCCGATATCATCGTCCCACCCAACCAGTAGGCCCTGCATCAATCGCACCAAGCGCCCGGCCGGGCAGAACCGGCCGGGCGCTTTTCTGCATTTGCGGTTATTCCGCCAGGGCGTAGGCGTCCCGGTTCAGAGCGTCGTTGATGGCGGAGATCACCTTTCCGCTGCGCATGGTGGCGGCGGTGAAGGCGTCCACATCCGTGGCGATCTTTTCGGGGGTGTACAGTTCATCAATGC
>JAEXZK010000026.1 GCA_023451415.1 Bacillota bacterium
GGTTTTGGGAGGGCGGAGGCGCGGGCTGCCAAAGCATCCGGGACGGCCGGGCTGACGCCCGGTTCCGGGGATAATGCATCTATCCGCCGTTTTGCCCCCCAAAAGCACTGCCCTTTGTATATCAGTGGTATCTTATTGCAGTATACCCGGCATCTGCCCGGGAGCATATCATTACACATTATTTCAGGAGGCCGCCATGCTTACCGACATCCAGATCGCCCAACAAGCCACCCCAAAACCCATTGCCGAGATTGCCCATGCCCTGGGCATCCCCCAGGAGGACCTGGAGCCCTACGGCCGCTACAAGGCCAAGGTCACCGAGGACCTCATCAGCCGTCTGGCCTCCCGCCCCGACGGCAAGCTGATCCTGGTGACCGCCATCAACCCCACTCCCATGGGGGAGGGCAAGACCACCACCACCGTGGGCCTGGGGGAAGCCATGCCCCTCATCGGCAAAAAGGCCATTATCGCCCTGCGCGAGCCCTCTCTGGGCCCCGTTTTCGGCATCAAGGGAGGGGCCGCCGGCGGCGGCTACGCCCAGGTGCTGCCCATGGAGGACATCAACCTCCACTTCACCGGCGACATGCACGCCATCACCGCCGCCAACAACCTTCTCTGCGCCATTATTGACAACCACCTCCAGCAGGGCAACGCCCTGGGGATCGACCCCCGCCGCATCCTCTTCAAGCGGTGCATGGACATGAACGACCGCGCCCTGCGCGGCGTGGTAGTGGGCCTTGGCGGCCGGATGAACGGCGTCCCCCGGGAGGACGGCTTCAACATCACCGTGGCCAGCGAGGTCATGGCCATCCTCTGCCTGGCCCGGGACCTGGACGACCTCAAACGCCGCCTGGGTGACATCCTGGTGGCCTGGTCCTACGACAACCAGCCGGTCTATGCCCGGCAGCTGGGCGTGGCGGGCTCCATGGCCGCCCTCCTCAAGGACGCCCTCAAGCCCAACCTGGTCCAGACCCTGGAGAACACCCCCTGCCTGATGCACGGCGGGCCCTTTGCCAACATCGCCCACGGCTGCAACTCCGTCCGCGCCACCCGCCTTGCCCTGAAGCTGGCCGACTACACCATCACCGAGGCCGGCTTCGGCTCCGACCTGGGCGCCGAAAAGTTCCTGGACATCAAGTGCCGGGCGGCGGGCCTCGCCCCCAGCGCCATCGTCCTGGTGGCCACCGTCCGCGCCCTCAAGTACAACGGCGGCGTGGCCAAGGCCGACGTGGCCGTCCCCAATGTGGATGCCCTGAAGAAAGGCCTCTGCAACCTGGGGGCCCACATCGACAACATGCAGAAATACGGCGTCCCCGTGGTGGTGGCCATCAACCACTTTGCCGCCGACAGTCAGGAGGAGCTGGACGCCATCGCCGGCTATTGTGCCGCCAGGGGGGCGGATTTCGCCCTCTCCGACGTCTTTCTCCACGGGGGCCGGGGCGGCGTGGAGCTGGCCGAAAAGGTTGTGGCCGCCTGCGAAAAGCCCTCGGACTTCCACCCCATCTACACGGACGGCATGACCATCCGGGAGAAGATTGAGGCCGTTGCCAAAAACATCTATGGCGCCGCCGCCGTCAACTACACCACCGCCGCCGAAAAGGCCATGAAAGAGGTGGTCTCCCTGGGGGGCGACAAGCTCCCGGTCTGCATTGCCAAAACCCAGTATTCCCTCTCCGACGACCCCGCCCTCCTGGGGCGGCCCCAGGGCTTCACCATCACCGTGCGGGATCTGCGCATCTCCAACGGCGCCGGCTTTGTTGTGGCCCTCACCGGCGACATCATGACCATGCCCGGCCTGCCCAAGGCCCCGGCCGCCTGCGCCATCGACGTGGACAACGCCGGGCGCATCTCCGGCCTTTTCTGAGGGGACGCGCCTATGGCTATGATCATCCGCACCGCCTCCCCGGAGGAGACCCGGCTGGCGGGAGAACGCCTGGCCGCCCTCCTTCGTCCCGGGGATCTCATCGCCTACACCGGGGGGCTGGGCGCCGGCAAAACCACCTTCACCGCGGGGCTGGCCCGGGGGCTGGGCCTCCGGGATGCCTGGGTCAGCAGCCCCACCTTCGCCCTGGTCCACCAATACGGCGGCGGTCCGGGGGAGCCCACCCTCTGCCATTTTGATATGTACCGCATCGAGACCATGGACGACCTCTATTCCACCGGCTTTTTTGACTATCTGGATTCCGGGGCTGTCCTGGCGGTGGAGTGGAGCGAAAACATTGAAGGGGCCCTGCCGGAGCCCCACATCACCGTGGACATCGCCGTCACCGGCGAGGATGCCCGGACCATCACCATCACAGGAGATGAACGCTTTGAAGCTGTTGGCCCTTGAATGTTCCGCCACCGCCGCCTCGGCCGCCCTCTGCCAGGAGGACAAGGTCATTGGGGAGTACTTCCTCAGCACCGGCCAGACCCACAGCCAGACCCTTCTGCCCATGGCGGAGGGCCTGCTGGCGGCCTCAGGGGAGACCCTGGCCGGCCTGGACTGTCTGGCTGTCTCCACCGGCCCCGGGTCCTTCACCGGCCTACGCATCGGCATCGCCGCCGTCAAGGGGATGGCCCTGGGTGCGGACAAGCCCTGCGTGGGGGTCTCCACCCTGGAGGCCCTGGCCTGGAACCTGCGGGGCTTCCAGGGGGTGGCCGCTGCCGTCATGGACGCCCGCTGCGGCCAGGTCTATTCCGCCCTTTTCCGCCTGGACGGGGGAGCGGTCTCCCGGCTCACCCCCGACGCCGCCATCACCATCGCCCAGCTGGGCGAAATGCTGCAAAACCAGGAAAATCCTGTTTTTCTGGTTGGCGACGGGGCTGTGTTGTGCTATAATACTCTATTGGAAAAGCTGCCCGGCCTCCGGCTGGCCCCGGCACATCTCCGCCTCCAGCGGGCATCCTCGGTGGGCGCCCTGGCTCTGGAGATCTACCAGGCCGGAGGGGCTGTGGACTGCGGCCGGCTTATGCCTTCCTATCTCCGTCTGCCCCAGGCGGAGCGGGAGCTGAAGAAGAAACAACAGGAGGATTGCAAACCATGACCATTGCCCTTTCCTGCGACCATGCCGCCTTCCAGCTGAAGGAGGCCGTCAAGGCCCATCTGGAGGAGCGGGGAATTGCCTGCAAGGATTTCGGCATCTATGCAGCCGATGAAAAGCGGGATTACCCTTACGCCTCCCTTTACGCCTGCCAGGCTGTCCAGAGCGGCGAGTGCCGCTTTGCCATCGTCATGTGCGGCACCGGCATCGGCGTATCCATCGCCGCCAACAAGCTCCCCGGCATCCGCGCGGCCTGCTGCGGCGACTATTTCAGCGCCAAATACACCCGGATGCACAACGATGCCAATGTCCTCTGCATGGGGCAGCGGGTCATCGGAGAGGGGCTGGCCCTGGAGCTGGTGGACGTCTTTTTGGACACCGGGTTTGAGGGCGGACGCCATGCCCGGCGGGTGGAACAGATCTCCCTGCTGGAAAAGGGCGAACTGAAATAATCCGGCAGCGCCGGCATTGCTCAGAAGGATGCCGTCCCATTCAGCCGGGGCGGGAAGTCAAATAACAGGAGGAACCACTATGGCAAACGAACCCTTTATCATGGATCATCCCCTTATCCAGCACAAGCTGACCCTGCTCCGGGACGAGAGCACAGGCTCCAAGGACTTCCGGGAGCTGGTCTCCGAAATTGCCACTCTGATGTGCTATGAAGCCACCCGGGACCTCCCCCTGGAGGACGTGAACATCGTCACTCCCATGGGTCCGGCCACCACCAAGGTCCTGGCCGGGCGGAAGCTGGCCTT
This sequence comes from Bacillota bacterium, assembly GCA_023451415.1. Classification (GTDB taxonomy): domain Bacteria; phylum Bacillota; class Clostridia; order Oscillospirales; family Ruminococcaceae; genus Angelakisella. The sequence goes on from JAEXZK010000026.1 coordinate 3,779, forward strand.
TGTCCCCATCCTGCGGGCGGGCCTGGGCATGGTGGACGGCGTCCTCAACCTGGTGCCCGCCGCCAAGGTGGGCCACATCGGCATGTACCGGGACCATGAGACCTGCCTGCCCGTTGAATACTACTGCAAGCTCCCCGCCGATATCACCGAGCGGGATGTCGTTGTTCTGGACCCCATGCTGGCCACCGGCGGCAGCGCCATCGACGCCATCGGCCAGCTGAAGGGCCGCGGGGTGCAGCACATCAAATTTATGTGCATCATCGCCGCGCCCGAGGGGCTCAAGGCCCTGCGGGAGGCCCATCCCGACGTTCAGATCTACTGTGCGGCCCTGGATGATCACCTCAATGAGCAGAAATACATTGTCCCCGGGCTGGGCGACGCGGGCGACCGCATCTTCGGCACCAAATAAGGAAAAGAACCGATAAATTTTTACTTTTTCCTTGACAACCTTTCTTCCATACAGTATAATGATTATCGCCTGCTAAAACAGGCGGTATATGGCGGTATAGCTCAGTTGGCTAGAGCATTCGGTTCATACCCGGAGTGTCGGCGGTTCGAGTCCACCTACCGCTACCACGAAAAGGGGATAAAGGACAGCCCTTTATCTCCTTTTCTTATAAGGCCCGTTGGTCAAGAGGTTAAGACACCGCCCTTTCACGGCGGTATCGCGGGTTCGATTCCCGCACGGGTCACCAGAACAAAGCACACCATCCGCTTGCCGGGTCGTGTGCTTTGTTTTTTTGATGCCTAAGCGGGAATCCAACCCTTGGGACGAGGGCGTAAAGGCGGCAGTCCGGTGGGCTGCCGTTCGCCCGAGGGGCCTGGCCGGCCCCGGCCAAAAAGTAAAGCACGCACCTGGCCTTCGCTTGCCGCCAACCTTTTGCGGGTATGCCTGCGGCACAGCATAAAGCACCGGTCTGTTGACCGGTGCTTTTGGTTTCCAGCAACTTTTTTATGTATCTCAGCCCGCCCGTCTGGCGTCCTCTTCCTCGCAGCGCTCCAGATAGGTTTCTTCCGCGGCAGTCTGGAGCCGTTTGAGACGCAAGGACAGTTCCTCCAATGTCATGATGGTTTCCGTAATCCCCCGGAACAGCGTAACATACTCTTGCTTTAGGTCGTCCATAGTTTATTTCTCCTTACAATTTTTGACATTCCAACCCACCTTATGTTGAAGTATATACTTTTTCAACAACGAAATACGTCGAAAGGCGGAACCTACTGATAATTTATTAACCTTTTCATTTTCTTTTCCGGTTTTATTTCCGGTTTTTTACTCCGGAGGAATTGAGTTTTCTATTTCCGACTGCTATAATGAGCCTTAGCATTTAAGATTTTACCCCGGCTTGCGGTAAATGCGTCAATAATCCTGCTTCTTCATTCGTTATCTTGTCATGGAAGGAAGTGGATGCGCCATGACGAAACGACGCCTGCTTTTGTGCCTGGCCGTGATACTGGCCATGGTCTTGGTTTGCTGCGGCGCTGGCGCCATCTTCTTCTCCTCTTCCACCTCCCGGGGGCGGGGCTACACCCTGCTGGTGCGCCGGCCCGTGCCCCGTATGGCTGCCAAGGGGGAGCTTTCCCGCTTCTCTGGTTTATCTGTGCCTCAGCTTCTACCAGCGCCGGAACCTGAGCCGGAGCCCGCCCCCCCGGCCTCCTCACATCCCGAACCGCCGCCGGCCGCTGCCGCCAAGACCCCCGTCCAGGAGGCCCCCGGCGTGGACCTGCCTTATCCCGGCGTCATCACCGAGGCTCCTATCCCCCCGGGCTGTTACAGCCCCAGCGGCATTGAGGAGCAGGTAATGGCTTTGATCAACGAGGAACGGGAGCGCCTGGGCATTTCCCCCCTTAAGCTGGACGGAAACCTTGCTGTGGCCGCCCATGTCCGTGCCGCCGAGCTCTATACCTGTGATTATTTTGCTCATCAGCGGCCCAACGGCGACCCCTGGAACACCGTCCTGGACAGTCAGGTGGTTGTGGAGTACTCCAACGCCGCCGAAAATCTGGCTTGGTCCAATCAACCGGTGGGAGGGGATGTGGAGGCCCAGAGGTGGTTTGATCTGTGGAAAAACAGCCCCAGCCACTATGCCGCCATGACCGATCCCATCTATTCCCATTTCGGCCTGGCTATCCTCAGCTGCCCCCGGTCCAGCGTGGAGGAGCAGTCCTTTGCCGTCACCCTTTTCTGCTCCTACTGAGCTCAGATTTTTTCTCTGTGCCCGATACTGTTTACAGGAGGGTCATCCATGGGCTTTGATTTCATGTTTCATATTTTCCCCATCTTCTTTTTTGTCATTTTTACTCTGGTGCTGGTCATGTTTGTGGTCACTGCCATCCGGGGCCTGGGCCAGTGGAGCAAAAATAACCGCTCCCCCGTCCTCACGGTGGAGGCCGTCGTGGTGGCCAAGCGTGCCGACGTGAGCCGTCACATCCACTCCGCCGGCCCCGAGGCCGCCCCGGTGCACAGCTCCCACACCACCTATTACGCAACCTTCCAGGTGGAAAGCGGGGACCGGATGGAGCTGTGCCTTCCGGCGGCTGAGTATGGGCTGTTGGCCGAAGGAGACCGGGGCAGGCTCACCTTCCAGGGCACCCGGTACCAAGGCTTCTCCCGTCTGTGACAGCAACGATCCCGCGGCTCTGCCGCGATGTCATATACATAATTGGTAGAAATGAGGTAGTGTAATGCAAATCGTAGACTATTATCTGTCCGCCTGGAAGAACGCCTTCGTTTACAGCGGCCGTGCCCGCCGGTCCGAGTACTGGTACTTTGTCCTGGGCAACTTTATCGTGGCCCTCATCCTGAGCATCCTGGCCGGGGTCCTGGATGTCCTTTCCTTCCTCTCGGGGCTTTATTCCTTCGCTGTGATCTTCCCCACCATCGCTCTTTCCGTCCGTCGTCTCCATGATATCAGCAAGAGCGGCTGGTTCTACCTCTTTATCCTCATCCCCCTGGTGGGCTGGATTTTCATCCTGGTCTGGGCCTGCACCGACAGCACCCCCGGCCCCAACCAGTATGGCCCCAACCCCAAGGGCTATGACCCTGCCTACGGCCAGGGCTACCAACAGCCTCCTTACCAGGGTCAGGGCTACCAACAGCCTCCCTATCAGGCCCCGTCTGAGAACAAGGGCGACGATCCCTATAAGGGCAGCCCCGAGCTCTAAGGGCCCGTCCCGGCAAAGCGTACAAATGCCAGAGCCGCTGTTTCCGCCCCAAGGACGGGAACAGCGGTTTTATTTTGCGTTTTTTCTTGCCAAGCCCCTTGACAATCTGGTATGATTAGAGTATCATAATTCGCAATAACTTCAAGGAGGAAACGTGTCAAATGGCCTTTTATTTTGATGAACCGTGTCATACTTTTGGGGAGTATTTGCTGGTTCCCGGCTATTCGTCGGCGGAGTGCGTACCTGCCAACGTCAGCCTCAGGACCCCTGTGGTCAAGTACCGCAAAGGAGAGGAGGATTGCCCCCTGTCCATGAACATTCCCCTGGTGTCGGCCATCATGCAGTCCGTGTCCGGCGAAAAAATGGCCATTGCCCTTGCCAAGGAGGGCGGCATCTCCTTTATCTACGGCTCCCAGTCCATCCAGGACGAGGCCGCTATGGTCGCCCGGGTCAAAAGCTATAAGGCTGGCCTGGTGACCAGCGACTCCAACCTCTCCCCCGATATGACCCTGGCCGATGTCCTGGCCCTTAAAGCCAAAACCGGCCACTCCACTATGCCTGTCACCTCCCACGGCACTCCCACCGGCAAGCTGGTGGGCATTGTCACCAGCCGGGACTACCGCGTCAGCCGGATGGACCCCGCCACCCAGGTCTCCCAGTTCATGACCCCTTTTGCGGAAATGATCTATGCCCCCGATGACACCACCCTCAAAAAGGCCAACGACATCCTCTGGGACAACAAGCTCAACTGCCTACCCCTGGTGGACAGCCAGCAGCGGCTCAAGTACCTCGTTTTCCGCAAGGACTATGACTCCCACAAGGAGAACTCCCACGAGCTCCTGGACTCCCACAAGCGCTATGTGGTTGGCGCCGGCATCAATACCCGGGACTATGAGGAGCGCATCCCCGCCCTCATCGAGGCGGGCGCCGACGTCCTCTGCATCGACTCCTCCGAGGGGTTCTCCGAATGGCAGAAGCGCACCCTGGCCTGGACCCGTGAGAAGTACGGCGACAGCGTCAAGATCGGCGCGGGCAACGTGGTGGACCGGGAGGGCTTCCTCTTCCTGGCCGAGGCGGGCGCCGATTTTGTCAAGGTGGGCATCGGCGGCGGCTCCATCTGCATCACACGGGAGCAGAAGGGCATCGGCCGTGGGCAGGCCACTGCTCTTATCGAGGTGGCCAAGGCCCGGGATGAGTATTTTGAGCGCACCGGCGTCTATGTCCCTGTCTGCTCCGACGGCGGCATTGTTTACGACTATCACATGACCCTGGCCCTGGCCATGGGTGCGGATTTCATCATGCTGGGCCGGTACTTTGCCCGCTTCGACGAGAGCCCCACCAACCGGGTCAACATCGGCGGCAATTACATGAAGGAGTACTGGGGTGAGGGCTCCAATCGCGCCCGCAACTGGCAGCGGTACGATCTGGGCGGCGATAAAAAGCTTTCCTTCGAGGAAGGCGTGGATTCCTACGTTCCCTACGCCGGCTCCCTGAAGGACAACGTGGGCCTCTCCCTGAGCAAGGTCCGCTCCACCATGTGCAACTGCGGGGCGCTCTCCATCCCCGAACTGCAGCAGAAGGCCAAGATCACCCTGGTTTCCTCCACCAGCATCGTGGAGGG
>JAEXZK010000061.1 GCA_023451415.1 Bacillota bacterium
AAAACGCAGCGCCCGGGGGGACGGCCGGGGCGCTGCTGATCTTTTAGACGGTTTTGGGAAACGGCGCAGGCCAAGAGGAACGCCGGCAACAGCCTCCCGATAATGGGGCCTGCCATCAGAATGGACGCCTGCTCATAGAGGCGGGATGAGCGGCACAGGGGAAGTAAAGTCCGCCGGACCCTTGTGGAGCACGAACCAAGCCCCCGCCTAAGCCGCAGGCCGTGATTATTTCAGGAAGCCCACTTTTTTGTAAACTTTATCCAGAGTGCGCTGGGAGATAGCAAGAGCGCGCTCCGCTCCCTTGCGGTAGCAGTCCTCCAGATAGGCCTTGTCCTGCCGCAGGGTGTCAAACCGCTCCCGGATGGGACGAAGCTCCTCCACCACGGCCTCGCCCACGGCGGTCTTGAAATCGCCGTACCCCCTGCCGGCAAACTCATCGGAGATGGCCTCCATGGATTTGCCCGTGATGACCGAGTAGATGCCCATCAGGTTATTGATGCCGTCCTTCCCTTCCCGGAAGGCAACCTCCGCCTCCGAGTCGGTGACTGCGCTGCGGAACTTCTTGAGGATGGCCTCGGGCTTATCCAGCACTGCCACCACGGCTTTGGGATTGGGGTCGGATTTGGACATCTTTTTGGTGGGGTCCTGGAGGGACATGATCCGGGCGCCCTCCGAAGCCTTGGGGATATACCCGTCGGGAATGGTGAAGGTGGGGCCGTAGAGGCCGTTGAAGCGCTGGGCCACATCCCGGCTCAGCTCCAGATGCTGCTTCTGATCGGCGCCAACCGGCACCAGATCCGCCTGATACAGGAGGATATCCGCCGCCATCAGGGACGGATAGGTAAAGAGGCCGGCGTTGATATTGTCGGCGTAGCGGGTGGATTTGTCCTTGAACTGGGTCATCCGGCTCAACTCGCCGAACTGGGTGTGGCAATCCAGCACCCAGGCCAGCTCGGCGTGGGTCTTCACCTGGCTCTGGATAAAGGTGATGCTCCTCTCGGGATCGATGCCGCAGGCCAGAATGAGAGCATACGCGTCCAGGGTGTTCTTCCTCAGCTGGACGGGGTCCTGCCGCACGGTAATGGCGTGAAGGTTGACAATGGAATAGATGCAGTCATAATCCTCCTGGAGCTTGACCCAGTTGCGCACTGCGCCGATGTAGTTGCCCAAGGTGATGAAGCCGGTGGGCTGGATACCGGAAAAAATAACTTTTCTGCGCTCCGCCTGGGGAGCCGCCTGATTGACTTCGGACATAGCTGACACACTCCTAATTGCTGCGCCGGGGGGGGCGGTATTGGATCAGCGGACAAAATCATGGAGCACCCGCCCCAGGATTTCGGCGCCGTCGGTAAGCTGCTTGTTGGTGGGGGTGGAAAAGTTGACCCGGAAGGACTGGCAGGGCGCGCCCAGCTTGACCAGGAACGCGGAGCCGGGCACCACGGCCACCCCCGCCTGGGCCGCCGCCCCGCAGAAGGCCGGCATATCCACACCATCGGGGAGGGTGCACCACACAAAGAGGCCGCCCTGGGGCTGGTTCCAGGTCAGCTTGTCCCCCACAGCTTCTTCCAGGGATTTGAGGAGAAGGTTGGACTTGGCCTTGTAAATCCTCTGGAGGTTGGCAAGGTGGGCGTTCATATTGCAGGAGGCCAGGAACCGCTCGCAGATCATCTGGTTGAGGATGGCGGTGTGGACGTCACTGCACTGCTTGGCCACCACCAGTTTGGCCATAATGGCGCTGTTGGCGATGACGTACCCCACGCGCATGCCGGGAGAGATGATTTTGCTGAAGCTGCCTACATAGACCACCAGCCCTTCGGCATCCAGGGTTTTGATGGCCGGGATGTGCTCGCCGCTGAACCGCAGGTCGCCGTAGGGGTTGTCCTCCAGGATAATGATGCCGTACTTTTTGGCCAGCTGGTAAACGGCCTTGCGCTTTTCCAGAGACATGGTGACGCCGGTGGGGTTCTGGAAGTTGGGGATCAGGTAGAGCATTTTGACATTGGAGTTTGCCTTGATGGCCTCCTCCAGCTTATCCACATTGATGCCGTCCCGCTCCATAGGGATGCCCACCAGATTGGGGTTAAAGGACCGCAGGGCGTTGAGAGCGCCGATAAAGGAGGGATCCTCACAGAGAATGGTGTCCCCCTCGTTAATGAGACATTTGGCGGTCATTTCGATGCCCTGCTGGGCGCCGGAGATGATCAGGGTGCTGTCGCCCTCATGGACAAGGCCGGGCTCCCGGCTGTTGGCAAAATTAGCGCAGGCCTCCCGGAGGGCGGGATAGCCTTCGGAGATGGAGTACTGGAGGCAGGCGATGGGGTTGTCCCCCATGAGGATGCCTATGATATTTTCAATTTCCTTAACCGGAAACGCCTCGGGAGAAGGGTTGCCGGCGGCAAAGGGGATGATATTGGGGTCGGCGGTATTCTTCAGAATCTCCCGGATGGCCGAGGGCTGAAGGGAAGAAATTCGGTCTGAGAAGCTGTAATCCATAGTCGTTGCACCTGCTTTATCGAAATATATAGTTGACATATTGCACTACCATAACTATAAAGGCCGGAGCGCACAAGCGCCGATGACCCGGGCACCCCAGCATAATAACTACTTATACCATGAGCGCAGCGAATGGTATAATTGGCCATTGAGGCGC
>JAEXZK010000069.1 GCA_023451415.1 Bacillota bacterium
ATCTACCAGCTGCCCACCACCCTGTGCGAGATGTTCCTGCGGGAAGTTTTTAAGAAGGGCTCCATCGAAAGCCTGGATCAGGAGACCCTGTTTACCATCCAGAAGTTCTTTGAGAATAACCTCAACGTCTCCGAGACCTCCCGGAAGCTTTTTGTAGACCGCAACACCCTGGTGTACCGGCTGGAGAAGATCAAAAAGCTCACCGGCCTGGATCTGCGGGAGTTTGACCATGCCATTATCTTTAAAGTGGCCCTGATGGTGAAGAAATACCTGACGGCCAACCCTGTCAAGTATTAAACCTTGTCAGCCTAACATTCGGTAAAGACGACATAGTGTAACGTGCCCTGGCAGGGGAACTCCCGGCCAGGGCAAAGAAAACTATGAGGCGGTGAACCAGTGATTGAATTTGTAGGTGTATCCAAGACCTACGGCACCGGGGTGGATGCCCTGCGGGATGTGGACCTGACCATTGAAAAAGGCGAGTTCGTCTTTGTGGTGGGGCATTCCGGCGCGGGCAAAAGCACCCTGATCAAGCTGCTCCTCCGGGAGCTGGTCCCTACGGAAGGGTCTGTCTTTGTCAACGGATACGATCTTTGCACCATGAAGAGGAAGGAGATACCAGCCTTCCGCCGCACCATCGGGGTGGTGTTTCAGGATTTCCGCCTGATCCCCACCATGACGGTATATGAAAATGTGGCCTTCGCCCTTCAGGTGACCAACGTCTCCAGCAAGTACATACGGCGCCGCGTCCCCTATGTGCTGGACCTGCTGGGGCTGGCCGGCAAGGCCAGATGCCTGCCCCAGGAGATCTCCGGCGGCGAGCAGCAGCGGGTGGCCCTGGCCCGGGCCCTGGTCAACAACCCGGCCCTGATCATTGCGGACGAGCCCACCGGCAACATCGACCCGGAGCTCTCCTATGAGATCGTGGACCTTCTTAACGAGATCAACAAATGCGGCACTACGGTGCTCATGGTCACCCACGCCCATGACCTGGTGGACCGCTTTGACAGGCGGGTCATCGAGCTGGAAAACGGGCGCATTATTTCGGACAAGCCGGGAGGTGCGCGGTATGACTAGCAGCGGGTTCAAGTACCTGGTCAAGGAGGGCGCCCACAACATCAAGGCCAACCGTCAGATGTCCCTGGCGTCCATCGGCGTCCTGGTGGCATGTATGCTCCTCATCGGCGCCGCCGTCCTCTTCAGCCTCAATGTCAATGCCATCATGGGCTACATTGAGAGCCAGAACGAAGTGGTGGTCTTTGTGGAAGACAACGCCAGCAAGACCACCCTGGGCATCCTGGACAAGGAGCTGAACGCCATGGACAATGTGTCCTCGGTGCGCTTCATGTCCCAGGAGGACGGCCTGCTGGGCATGATGCAGCAGATCCCTGATTCGGCCTACCTGTTGGACGGCCTGATGGACGACAACCCCCTGCCCCCGTCCTATGTCATCAAGCTGCGGGATTTGGGAGCCCTGGACAGCACCCTGGAGAAGATCGACGCCCTGCCGGGGGTGCTGCGGATCAGCGCGCCCACCGACGTGGCCTCCACCCTCGCCGACATCAAAACCGGCGTCAGCGTGGGGGGGACCTTCATCGTGGCCATCCTGGCCATGGTGTCGGTAATCATCGTTTCCAACACCATCAAGGTCACCATCTTCAACCGGCGCAAAGAGATCAATATTATGAAGTATGTGGGCGCCACCGACACCTTTATCCGCCTTCCTTTTATGGTGGAGGGGATGATCATCGGCCTTATCTCGGCGCTGCTGTCCTTCGGCGTGCTTTGGGTGGGTTATGAATATGTCATGCAGTGGATCGGGGAGGCTCCTTCCTCCTGGCTGCAGCTGGCCTACCAGAATCTGGTCAGCTTTTCTGACATTGCCCCCCAGGTGTTTGGCGGCTTTACCGCCGCAGGGGTCGGCTTCGGCGTAGCGGGCAGCCTCTTCTTTGTGGGCCGGTACCTGAAGGTATAGATAAGTACAACTTTTTTGACTGCCGCCATTTTCCGGCCGGCGGACGACATCTGAGCAAGTGACACGGGGGAGGGCCCCATCGTCCTCCCTGCCCTTTATATCCAAGAAAGGAAGTGTTGCGAAAAATGGACAAGACCAAGAAGTCCTTCGCCAAAAAAGCGGCGGCCCTGTTCGGCTGCTTTGCTATATTGTTTGCCATGCTGCCCCTGGCAGGGGTGGAGGCCCGGGCCGATTCCTCCCTGGGCGAGCTCAACAGCCAGTACGAGGAGCTGGAGCAGCAGCAGAAGGAGCTCCAGAGCAAGATCGACAGCGCCAAGACGGAAAAGGCCAAGCAGGAGGCCATCAAGAACAAGCAAAGCAAGGACATCAGCATCCTGAAGAGCCAGATCAGCGTCCTCCAGGAAAAGATCACCCTTCTGGAGCAGGAGATCACCACCAAGGAAGAAGAGATCGAGACCCTCAGCGGCCAGATCGACGAGAACTATGAGCTTTTTAAAAAGCGTATCCGGGCGATGTACATGTCCGACAACACCTCCACCCTGGGGCTGGTGCTGGGGGCAGACAGCTTCAGCGATTTTCTGGTGCGCAGCGAGTACCTCAAGCGGGTGGCGGAGCACGATCAGGAACTGCTGGACGGCCTGACCGCCGACAGAGAAGCCCTGGAAGAGGCCAAAACCCAGCTGGAGGCCGATCAGGCCGACCTGGACGCCTCCAAGATCAGCGTGGAACAGAAGAAAGCCGAGCTGGACAAGATGCTGGCCGCCACCGTCCAGGAGATCCAGAACATCTCCAAGATGGAGCAGGAGTTCATGGCCAACAAGGAGGCCCTCCAAAAGGAGATGAAGCAGGTCCAGGCGGAAATTGACGCCATCTACGCCGCCATGGACAACAGCGGCGATTTTGTGGGCGGCGGCTTCATGTACCCCGTCCCCGGCTATAAATACATCAGCTCTTATTTTGGCTGGCGCTTTAACGGCACCGACTACCACACCGGCGTGGACTTCACCGGCTCCGGCGTCAACGGCAAGAGCGTGGTGGCCTCCAACTCCGGCACCGTTTCCTTCACCAAGAGCACCTATGTGCCCGGGCAGGGCTACGGCAAATACATGATCATTGACCACGGCGGCGGGTATTCTACCCTTTACGCCCACCTGAGCAGCATCAACCGCAGCGTCGGCGACTATGTCTCCAAGGGCAGCAACATCGCCAACGTGGGCACCACAGGCTGGTCCACCGGCCCCCATCTTCACTTTGAGGTGCGCGTCAACGGCGTTGCCCAGAACCCCCTCAACTATCTGAACTGACAGGCCCCGTTTTTTGACAGAGGAGAATAAGGAGCGAGCAGATGAACAAAAAGATTTCCCTGGGCGCCGCCATTGCCTATATGGCCATTGTGGCGGCGGTGGCGGTGTCCCTGACCATCATCTGGGCCATGAACAAGTTTGATGCCAGAGTCAACAGCCTCAGCCAGAGAGAAGCCATGTACGACAAGGTTTCGGAAGTGGACCGCATGGTCCGGGAGTACTATTATGGGACCATGGACGAGGAGGCCCTCCGGGACAAGACCGCCGCGGGCTACCTGGCCGGCCTGGGCGACCCCTATGCCAAGTACCTCACCGCCAAGGAGTATGAAACCTACAACAGCGGCGAGACGGGCAAATATGTGGGCATCGGCGTGGTCACCGAGCTGGACAGCGACGGCTACATCAAAATCAAGGAAGTCTATCCCGAATCCCCCGCCGAGGTGGCGGGCCTGCGGGCTGGGGATCTAATCGTCAGCGTAGATGGAGAAAACGCCACGGCGGAGAACTATGAGACCTTGGTGTCGGCCTTCAAGGGCGACGCAGGCGCCAAAATCACTTTGGTCCGCCGCCAGAACAACGAGGACAGCCAGGTGGAGATCACTCGGCGCACCGTGGATGTGCCCACCGTCAGCGGCACCCTTCTGGACGGAGGCATGGGCTACATCCGCTTCTCCGCCATCACCTCCGCCACCCCCGCCCAGTTTGACAAGAACGTCAGCAAGCTCCTCAGCGACGGGGCTGCGGCGCTGATCTTTGACGTCCGGGGCATCAGCTGCGACAACGTGGGATATATCACCGACATGCTGGATATCCTCCTGCCCAAGGGGGTCATCGCCTATGCGGAGTACCGGGACGGCAAGATCGAGGCATTGGCCAATTCGGATGAAAAAGACGTCCAGCTGCCCATGATGGTGCTGGTGGACGGCGATACCAAAGGCACGGCGGAGCTTTTTGCCCAAGCCCTGCGGGATACCAACAAGGCCAAGACCGTGGGTGCGGCCACCTTTGGCAAGGGCACCCGCCAGGAGGACAAAAAGCTGAAGGACGGTTCCGCCATCCTTCTCACCGTGGCGAAGTACTCGGGCCCCGCCGGATCTACCTATGACCAGACCGGCGTCCCCGCCGACTACGAGGTGCGCTGGGGAGCCAGCGCCGAGGAGCGGGCCGCCGCCATGGGCATTCCCGAAGCGGACGCAGCCCTCAAAAAGGCCATAGAGCTGCTGAACACTGCGGTCAAGACAGAGAGCAACATGGTGGCCAGCGCCCAGGCAAACAAATAACCACAGAAGAATTTGCAGCAGCCGGGCCCTTTTTCGGGGGCCCGGCTTTTTGTATGCCGAAAACCACTCGCTAGGCGAGTGGTTCCAAAGAAGGCTGCTGCCGAAGATGTAGACATAAAAACTCCCTTTGCCAGAATAAAGATGCGGTCAGCCAACTGCACCAAAGAAGCAAAGGGAGGTCATTCGAAATGAACGACGTAAATAGTTTAGGGCATACGAGCTGGAATTGCAAATATCATGTGGTGTTTGCTCCGAAGTATCGGCGGAAAGTGTTCTATGGAGAAAAGCGAAAAGAGACAGGAGAAATTCTACGAACACTCTGCAACTGGAAAAAGATCAAAATCATAGAGGCGGAAGTATGCCCGGATCATATCCACATGCTCTTGGAGATACCGCCAAAGGTTGCGGTATCAAGTTTCATGGGATATCTCAAAGGGAAAAGCAGCCTGATGCTCTATGAAAAGTTTCCGG
>JAEXZK010000169.1 GCA_023451415.1 Bacillota bacterium
GTATCCCCCCGGGCGAGACGCTCCACCTCCATCACCAGGACGCAGCCGCACAGGCCCGCCTCCACGTCCCGGAGCAGCTCCCGCATCACCGGGCGGGCGGCGATGCTCTCTCCCAAAACAACTTCGGAATGAATCCTGCGGATGGAGATGTTTTTCTGCCGGGCCAGTTCCAGGAGGACGGCCCTGTGCCGGGCCAGAGTTTCCCCCTGCCCCAGGGCCTCCAGTTCGGCATCGGCCCGTGACTTCCTTAAATAAATATCTCCGGTCATTTCGCAGCTCCTTTCCGCCTCGTTCTACATATCTATTCATCCTGCGCCGGGGGCTATTCCCGGGGATTCATAGGACAAATCGGGCGGGGAATAGGATAAGGCGAGGTGACGGCGGTGGAAAGAAAAAGGCTGGAGATGATTGCTGCAAGGCCCCTGACCGGCGAAGAGACGGACTGGTCCATGCTGCCGGAGGAAGGGGCCGCCGCGGTGCCCCGGGAAGCTGTGACGGAGCAGTACCGCTGGGAAGGGGCCACGATATTTGTGGCCGGGGGAGAGGGGGACTGCCCTGCGGAAGAACGGCGGAGGCTGGACCGGCAGCTGGGGGAGATCTGCCGGCGCATTCTGGAGCGGCGGGCACGGGCCGGGCGGGAAAGAGAATGACCCGGCGTGCGGCTGTTAGTCTTTTGATCCAGGGGCAAAATCCCCGGGGTGGGAGAAAAACACCACCCATTTGCCCCGGTAATCGGAAAAGCGAATGGGGCCGAAGGTAGAGGTAGCGGTAAAATCAGGAGCATCCATACCGATGCTCAAATGATTGTTGGTCAAAAAAAGACCTCCTTCCATGTGACTGGTAAAGCGGGGAGCACCTCCACAGGCCATGATGGGCCGGCATCCCCCTTCAAGGCCATACTATGCCGCTGCGGTCCCCCGGGTGTGACGCCGGGGGCCAAACAAAAAAAGCCGCCCTCCCGGGCGGCCTTTGAGAGCGGGTTATGGGGTGTTCTCCCCCACGGAGCCGTCTCCTTTGAGCTCATGGTACACCTTATATTCCGATACGGTACCGTCTGTAATAACAGGGCGTGCCCTGTTTTTGCCGTGTTTTGCCTTTCCCTGGATCTGGGGGACGGGAGCAGCTTCATTCTTTGGGAAATGTGTCTTGTGGTTGCTCTCGGTCCCGTGGGGCTCCGAAGGGTCGGGGCGGCGCATACCTGCTTTGGCCATACGAATCACCTCACAGGAAGTATGCCGCCGGGAAAGAAATTTATACGCGGGATGGAATCCGGCGAAGGGAGCGGATGGGCCCGCAGGCAATTTTGACGCCGGAGTTGCCCGCAGGCTGGGTGGTAAAGTCATCAGACTGGCTGTGGATGACCACAGTGCGCCCAATGATTTGAGGAATGGTAAAGCGGTCGGTAAAAACCACCAAAAAGGCACGGCCTCGGTTTTCAAAAAGAGGCGGCAGGTCTCCGGCATGATGGGGATGGGGGCACTTGACGGGAGAGAAATGCATGCCGGTGTTGGCAAAGGGGTCGGCGGCGGTGCCGGTGCAGGAACCGCCTTCATGAATGTGGAATCCAAAAACTCCGGACCGGCATTGGCCCGTCTGGGTGGGCAGTCCGGCCACTTGAGCGGCCACCAGCACGCCGGGGCCGGAGGGGTAAAACAGCACCGTGCCGGAGATGCCGGGATACCGGGTGCTCCCTCTCAGGTTTGCTCTGGCGGTGGGGGTTCCCTCGGCCAGGATGCGGCCGTAGCCCTCAATGGTAGGAGCAGGGGGAAGAATCAAAGAATATCACCTCCGCTCCATACTATGCCGATGCGTGCCAAAAGTAGAAAAAACAGGTTCAGGAGCTGGAGAGGACGTCCTGCGAAGAATTCCTGCTGCGCTGGAACTCCAGATAAGTGTTGAGCGCGGCAATAAAGGCAAAATTACTGGGGCGATCGTTGGAGGCGCAGATTTTGCAGAGAAATTCCCGGTTGCCCCGCTCCCAGCAGGCGTCGATAACGGTGCGGATGCCCCGGTCCACGTTCCAGGGAGAGGTATGGTGAACCCGGGCGGCATAGGGGTAGATGTCCTTTGTTACCCGGAGCGCGCGGATGGACTCGCTATCCAGCATTTCCAGGATGGTGACGAGGTACCAGTAGCCATTGTAGTTTGCCGTAATCCCCAGCTTCATCAACAGCAGATTGATATCAGTCACATGTATCACCTCCCATTGTAGTTTGGAAAAAAGCAGCCAAAGGAGGACGTTCCGGGTCAGCCGTCGGCGGCATCCGACAGGACCGCACGGTTGCGCTGATACTGCAGATAGGTGACAAGGGCGGCGATAAAGGTAAAGTTGCTGGGGCGCTCGCTGGAGGCGCAGATCTTACAGAGGAATTCCCTGTTGCCGCGGTTCCAGCATGCGTCCACCACAGTGCGGATGCCCCGGTCCACGTTCCAGGGGGAGGTGTGATGGACTTGGGCGGCATAAGGATAAATGTCCTTGGTCACACGGAGGCTTTGCAGATTCTCCCCGCTGAGCATTTCCAAGATCGTGATCAAATACCAATATCCATTGTAATTGGCTGTGATCCCCAATTTCATAAGCAGTAACACGATATCGTTCAAAGAAGTCACATCCTTCATCGATATGATATCGTTTTTAGTGGAAAAAATCATCAATATCGAAAAAAGAAGCAATTTTAAGAAAAATAAAAAGAAAATTAGACATAAATACAACGGCGACTTTAACTTTTTTCATCCCGAATCTGACGGTTTTTTTAGTATAGCAGAAAAAATCCGAGAAATATGTCGTTACAATGATGAAATGTTTTGCCTTTTACCTTATCCTCTTGTATAAAAATGAGTAAATGTCCAAAGAGGATACAAAAAAGCTTGACATGGGGAGTTTATCAATTTAAACTGGTAAGAAAAAACAAAAGAGAACACATAGGGCCGACCGGCCTGGACATGGGTCCGGCAGGCGGCCTGTTGTGGCAGGAGGAAGAAAATGAGAAGATTTTTGGCCATTGCTTTAATAATGATGATCTTGGCCGGGTGCGGCGCGTCCGGCGGCAGCGCATCCGGTTCTGGCTCCGGCCCGGCCCCCGCCAAGGAAAAATTGGTGGTGGGAATGGAGTGCAACTATGCTCCTTTTAACTGGACCCAGGTGGAGGACAGCGATACCGCCGTCTCTCTGGGCGGCGCCGGCTTTGCCGACGGCTATGACGTGGTAATGGCTTCCTACCTGGCCGAAAAGTTGGGCATGGAGCTGGAGATCAAGAAAATCGAGTGGACCGGCCTGGAGCCCGCCGTCTCCTCCGGGGAGATCGACGCCATCATTGCCGGCATGACCGCCACCGATGAGCGCAGGGAGAACGCTGACTTCACCTCTCCTTATTATGAGTCCGAGATGGTCTGCATCGTCCGGGCCGACGATCCCCTGGCCTCCGCCACCTCTCTGGCCGATTTCACCGGCAAGCGGGTCCTGGGCCAGCTGAACACCCTTTACGATGAGATCATCGACCAAATCCCCGAAGTGGACCATGCAACCCCCATGCAGAGCTATCCCCTGATGGTGGTGGCCATCCAGAATAAGGAAGCGGACGCCATCACCGCCGAGCTGCCCGTGGCCAACGGCGTGGTGGCCAGCAACCCCGACCTTGCCATTGTGCGCTTTGCCGAGGGGCAGGGCTTTGAGGCCGACACTTCCGTCTCCATCGCCGTCAAGAAGGGGAACACCGAGCTTCTGGATCAGCTGGAGGAGGCACTGGCCACTGTCAGCGAGGAGCAGCGGGTAGAATGGATGGCCGCCGCGGTGGAGCGTCAGCCCGCCAACGAGTGAGCCCCAGGGTAAGAACTAAGAACGGAGAGTAACGGCTTTATGGAACAAGGCTTTTTTGCCCAGGCATGGGACATCGCCCAAAAATACTGGCCCCTGTTTTGGTTCGGCATCAAGACCACTCTGCTCATCTCCCTGACGGGTACTGTTATCGGCCTGGGCCTGGGCCTGGTGGTGGGCAGCATCCGGGCCATCCGGGTGGAACCCCGGGACGCCGCCACGGTAAAGATTCTGAAAAAAGCCGTACATTTTGTTACCGGCGTCTATGTGGAGGTGTTCCGGGGCACGCCTATGATCGTGCAGTCAGTTTTCCTTTACTACCTCCTCAAGCCGGTGTTTAACTGGACCCCTGTCCCCGCAGGCATCTTTATCGTCTCGGTAAACACCGGCGCCTACATGGCCGAGATTATCCGGGCGGGTATCCAGTCGGTGGACAAGGGCCAGACCGAGGCGGCCAGGAGCATCGGCATGACCTCCATGCAGACCATGTTCAGCGTGGTGCTGCCCCAGGCTGTCAAAAACTCCTTCCCGGCCATTGGCAACGAGTTTGTGGTCAATATCAAGGATTCCTCGGTCCTCAGC
>JAEXZK010000184.1 GCA_023451415.1 Bacillota bacterium
CACTTGGCAAGCACATCCTTGCGCATTGCCTTTACCGTCTCCCGGGCGATGACCTTGCCGCCGATGGCGGCCTGGATGGGCACCTCAAAAAGCTGGCGGGGGATGTGCTCCTTGAGGCGCTCGGCCAGCTTCCGGGCCCGGGGGTAGGCGCTGTCCGCAAAGACGATAAAGCTGAGGGCGTCCACAATCTCGCCGTTGAGGAGGATGTCCAGCTTCACCAGCTTGCTGTCCCGGTATTCGGACAGCTCGTAGTCAAAGGAGGCGTATCCCTTTGTGCGGGACTTGAGGGCGTCAAAGAAGTCGTAAATGATCTCGTTGAGGGGCAGCTCGTAGTGGAGCTCCACCCGGTCGGTATCCAGGTACTTGGTGTCCTTATAGATGCCCCGGCGCTGCTGGCACAGGTCCATGATGCTGCCGATGTAGGCGCTGGGGGTAAAAATGCTGGCCTTGACATAGGGCTCCTGGGCCCCGGCGATGAGGGAGGGGTCCGGATAGTTGGTGGGGTTGTCGATGGTGATGGACTCGCCGTTTGTCAGGGTCAGGTGGTAGACGACGCTGGGGGCGGTTGTGATCAGGTCCAGGTTGTACTCCCGTTCCAGCCGCTCCTGGATGATCTCCATGTGGAGCAGGCCCAGGAAGCCGCACCGGAAGCCAAAGCCCAGGGCCACCGAGGTCTCGGGCTCAAAGGTGAGGGAGGCGTCGTTGAGCTGGAGCTTTTCCAGGGCGTCCCGGAGGTCGGGGTATTTGGCGCCGTCGGCGGGATAGATGCCGCAGAATACCATGGGGTTGGCCCTGCGGTAACCGGGGAGGGCCGCCTTGGCAGGGTTTTCCGCATCGGTGACGGTGTCGCCCACCTGGGTGTCCCGGACGGTCTTGATGCTGGCGGCAATGTATCCCACCTCCCCCGCGCAGAGCTCCTGGCGGGGGCAGAGGCTGGTGGCCCCCAGGGAGCCGGTCTCCACCACGGTGAACTCCGCCCCGGTGGACATCATCCGGATGGTCATGCCCGGGGTGACCTTCCCCTCCATCACCCTGACGTAGACGATGACCCCCCGGTAGCTGTCGTAGTAGCTGTCAAAGATCAGCGCCTTGAGGGGGGCGTTGTCGTCGGCGTCCTTGGGGGCGGGGATGTCGGAAACGATCCGCTCCAGCACCTCGTGGATATTGATGCCGTTTTTGGCGGAGATGCGGGGGGCGTCCAGGGCCGGGATGCCGATGACATCCTCGATCTCGTGGCAGACCCGCTCCGGGTCGGCGGCGGGGAGGTCGATCTTGTTGATGACGGGGACGATCTCCAGGTTGTGGTCCACGGCCAGATAGGTGTTGGCCAGGGTCTGGGCCTCGATGCCCTGGGAGGCGTCCACCACCAGCACGGCCCCTTCACAGGCCGCCAGGGACCGGGAGACCTCGTAGTGGAAGTCCACATGGCCCGGGGTGTCTATGAGGTTGAACTGGTATTCCTGGCCGTTGTCGGCGCGGTAGCTGAGCTGGACGGCCCGGGCCTTGATGGTGATGCCCCGCTCCCGCTCCAGGTCCATGTTGTCCAGCAACTGCTCCTCCATGTCCCGCTGGGCCACGGCGGAAGTGCTTTCCAGGATGCGGTCGGCAAGGGTGCTCTTGCCGTGGTCAATGTGGGCGATGATGCAGAAATTGCGGATATTCTCCTTGGGAAAGGACATAGGTTGGGCTCCTCCTTGCAGCAGGGCTGGTTCGTTTTTTCCATCCTCCATGGGCGGACAAAGGGCGGTGCGGCTTTGCGGGGCTGCCCGCCCCTGCGCGCCATTGGCCGCCAAAGGTAACGATTTATTATAGCATGCGGCGGCAAAAAAATACAAGTAGGGCGGGGCGTCTGCGGCCCCGCCCTGCGCGGATTTCCCCGGTTTATTTAAACTTGACGGCCGTGCCGTAGGCCATGATCTCCGAGGCCCCCTGCATGATGGCAGAGGAGGTGAAGCGGATGGCCACAATGGCGTCGGCCCCCAGGGTCATGGCTTCGTCCACCATCCTCTTGGTGGCAATGGCTCTGGCCTCGTCCATCATCTCGGTGTAGGAGACAATCTCGCCCCCCACGATGGTCTTGAGGCTGGACATGATGTCCTTGCCGATGTTCTTAGAATGAACGGTGCTACCCTTGACCAAAGCCAGGGTCTCCAGCTCCTTGCCGGAGATGGTCTCGGTGGTAACCAGGATCATTGCGGTCTCCTCCCTTTTCTTTCAAATGGCTTTCCCGGCTTTTAGTACGCCTTGCCCCAGATGATGGAAGTCTTGGCGGGTCTGCCGCAGCAGACACAGGTGTCGGAGAGATGCTCCTGCTCCAGAGGCATGCACCGGCTGGTGACGCCGGCCTCCTCCTTCAGCTTCTCCTCGCAGGCGATGTCGCCGCACCACATGGTCTTGATAAAGCAGTTGTTGTTGTCGGCAATCTCCTTGAGCTCCTCCAGGGTGGCGGCGGTAAAGGTGCGTTTCTCCCGGTTCTCCAGAGCCCGCTGGTACAGGCTGGCCCGGATCTCCTCCAGCAGGCGGTCGATGGTCTCGGGGAGCTTGTCCAGGGGGACAAAGGTCTTTTCCCGGGTGTCCCGGCGGCAGAGGACGCACTGCCCGTTCTCGATGTCCTTGGGGCCCAGCTCCAGGCGGAGGGGCACGCCCTTCATCTCGTACTGGGCAAATTTCCAGCCGGGGGAGTTGTCGCTGAGGTCGATGGCGGTGCGGAAGCGCCCCTTGATGCTCTCGTACACCTCCTGGGCCTTGTCGGCCACGCCGGGCTTGTGCTGGGCGATGGGCACCACCACCACCTGGATGGGGGCCACCGCGGGGGGCAGCACCAGGCCGCTGTCGTCGCCGTGGGTCATGATGACGGCGCCGATGATCCGGGTGGACATGCCCCAGGAAGTCTGGTGGGGGTACCGGAGCTTGTTCTCACGGTCGGTGAAGGTGATGTCAAACGCCTTGGCAAAGCCGTCGCCAAAGTAATGGCTGGGGCCGGACTGGAGGGATTTGCCGTCGTGCATCATGGCCTCGAT